>DAIMFM010000306.1:0-2972 GCA_036724585.1 Burkholderiaceae bacterium
CCCCGGTCCGAGGGGCGAGGGCCAGGTGGCGTCGGCGGGCTCGTCGGGCTTGGCGGCCTTCCAGAGGACGAAGTCGAGCGGATCCTGCTTGCCCGAGCCCACCGCGACCCGCTCGCCGGCACGCAGGTCGTCGAGCGACTTGCCCGAGAGCCGGCCGTAGCGCGGGAAGCGTCGCACCGCGAAGTTCACGTCGCCGTTGTCGGCCTGGTAGGCGAGGTCGTTTTCGCGCAGGCGCTCGATCATCGCCAGCATCTGCGGCACATGATCGGTCGCGCGCGGCTCGAAGTCGGGCCGCTCGACACCGAGGGCCGCCTCGTCCTCGTGCATGGCGGCGATGAAACGGTCGGTGAGCGACCGGATGGATTCCCCGTTCTCGACCGCCCGCCGGATGATCTTGTCGTCGATGTCGGTGATGTTGCGCACGTAGCGCAAGGCATAGCCGCTCGCGCGCAGCCAGCGCTGGATCATGTCGAAGACGACGAGGACCCGGGCATGGCCGACGTGGCAGTAGTCGTACACCGTCATGCCGCAGACGTACATGCGCACCCGTCCGGGCTCGATCGGCTCGAACACTTCCTTGCGGCGGGATTCGGTATTGTAGATTCGCAGCATCGGGACGAAATCGCGGGTGGCCGGGTCAGCGGCGCATCGTACGCGAATTGCGCGAGGCACCGCGCCGCCCGGCCTCGCGCCTGGCAGGGGCCGGAGCCAGTCTGGTCTCGGGAAGCGGGCGGGCCGGCGCGCCGCGCCGGTGCACATGGATTCGCATGGCGATTGCTAGAATGCCGCCATGCGATCGAGTATAGCATCGGGCCGTCCGCCCCCCTCGGCCCGAGCCCGGCTCCTGGGCGTGCTCTGGCTGCTCGCGCTCGCCGTCCCGGCCTGGTCGCAGACCCTGCCGCCGCCGCAGCTCGACCGCCCCCGGGCCCTCGACCGTTCCGATCCGCGCCTCGCGGCGACCGCGGTCGAGCAGGTCCAGCGCCTGATCCGGGAAGGCAGCTACGAGGCCGCGCTCGACGAGGCCGCCAGGGCCGGCGGGGAGCACCCCCGACGGGTCGAGCTCACCTTCCTGACCGGGGTCGCGCAGAGCCGGCTGGGCCGCGAGGACGAGGCCATCGCGACCTTCGAGGGCCTCACGCGCAACTACCCCGAGCTCGCCGAGCCCTACAACAACCTGGCGGTCCTCTACGCCGCGCGTGACGAACTCGAGAAGGCCCGGGCGACGCTCGAGCAGGCGATCCGGGTGCAGCCATCCTATGCCCTCGCCCACGAGAACCTGGGGGACGTGCTGTTGCGCCTGGCCCGACGCGAGTACGATCTCGCGGCGCGCAGCGCCACCACCACCGGGACGGCGACGCGCAAGCTCGGCCTGGTCGACGAACTGATCCAGCGTATCGGTCCCGACCCCGGCCGCGCGCCGCCGGCCGGGCAATGACCGAATGCACAACACGACGATGGAGTTCCCATGCTGCTCAAGAGAATCCCCGCAATCTGCGCCCTCGCCTTCGGCCTGGCGATCGCCGCCGACGGCGCATCGGCCGCCTCCAATCCGCAGGTCCTGATCAAGACCTCCGAAGGCGAGATCGTCGTCGAGCTGTATCCGGAGAAGGCGCCCAAGTCGGTCGCCAATTTCCTGCAGTACGTGGACGAGGACCACTACGCCGGCACCATCTTCCACCGGGTGATCAGCGGCTTCATGATCCAGGGCGGCGGCTTCGGCGAGGACTTCTACGAAGGCAACCTGCAGACCCGCAAGACGCGCCCGCCGATCGAGATCGAGTCGAAGAACGGGCTGGAGAACGCCCGCGGCACCATCGCGATGGCCCGCACCGGGGACCCCAACTCGGCCACGTCGCAGTTCTACATCAACGTCGTCGACAACGACTCGCTGAACTATCCCGGCCACGACGGCTATGGCTATACCGTCTTCGGCAGGGTCGTCGAAGGCATGGACGTCGTCGACCGGATCCGCGAGGTGCCGACGGGCACGATGGGCCCGTTCCGCGACGTGCCCAAGACGCCGGTGCTGATCGAATCGGTGGTCCGGGTTGGCGGCTGAGCCGCAAGCCACGATCCGGATCGACGGCGCCGGCTGCGCGCTGTTCGCATCCGACATGCACCTGGGCGCGCATGCGCCCGCGCTCACCGAGCGCTTTCTCGCGGCCCTCGACGCCGCGATCGCAGGGGTGACCGAGCTCTTCCTGCTCGGTGACCTCTTCGAGGCCTGGATCGGCGACGACAGTGCCGAACCGGCCGCCGAGGCCCTGGCCGTCGTCCTCGCGCGCCTCGCCGACGGCGGCGTGCGCACGCGCGTGCTCCGCGGCAACCGGGATTTCCTCCTCGGCCGGCAACCCGAGCCACCGCGCCGGGCGAGCTATCCGCGGCGGGCCCGCTTCGAACTGTGCGAGGAGCCGCTCGTGCTCGAAGCCTTCGGCCGGCGGGTCGTGCTGTGCCATGGCGATGCGCTCTGCACCGACGACACCGAGTACCAGCGCTTCCGGGCCAACAGCCGGCAAGCCGCCTGGCAGGACGCGTTCCTTGCACATCCGGTGGCCGAGCGCGAGCGGCTCGCGCGCAGCTATCGCGACACGAGCGAAGCGAGCAAGCAGGCCAAGGCCGGGTACCTCATGGACGTCAACCCCGAGGCCGTCGACGGGCTGATGGACGCCGCCGCGGCCGACCTGCTGGTCCATGGGCATACGCACCGACCGGCGGTGCACCGCTGGCGCCACGACGGGCGCGAGCGCCAACGCTGGGTATTGCCCGACTGGACGCTCGAGCCGCGCCGCGGCGGCTTCCTGCGGATCGATGCGACCGGCTGGACCCGGCTCGGCGACTGGTAGGCCGGCTCGCCCCCTCCCTGTCCCGATTTTCCCTGTCCCGGTCTTTCCTGTCCCGCCCTTTCCTGTCCCCGTCCCGACTACAACACCAGGCGGTTGAGGTCGCACGCATCGAGCGGCACGCAGTCCTTC
>DAIMFM010000307.1:0-2954 GCA_036724585.1 Burkholderiaceae bacterium
CTCGCCCTCGCCGTCCGGCCGCGCCGCGCGGCGACGGCCGGCGCCGATTGCCCCGCGACCCCGACCGACTCGTGACGACCCCAGACCAGTACTGCCAGGAGAAGGCCGCCGCGAGCGGGTCGAGCTTCTACTACAGCTTCCTGTTCCTGCCGCCGCCGCGACGCGCCGCGATCACCGCGCTCTATGCCTTCTGCCGCGAGGTCGACGACGTCGTCGACGAATGCACCGATCCCGGGGTCGCCCGGACCAAGCTCGCCTGGTGGCGCGACGAACTGGGCCGGATGCAGGCCGGCCAGCCCCAGCATCCGGTGACGCGGGCCCTCGAGCCGCACGTGGCGGCCTATGGGCTCGACGTCGGCGCCATGCACGAGGTCATCGACGGCATGGAGATGGACCTCGACCAGAACCGCTACCTCGACTTCGAGGGCTTGCGGCTCTACTGCCATCGCGCCGCCGGCGTCGTCGGCATCCTCGCCGCCCGGATCTTCGGCAGCCATGCGCCCGGCTCGACCGACGAGTATGCGCAGCGCCTGGGCCTGGCCTTCCAGATGACGAACATCATCCGCGATGTCGGCGAGGACGCACGACGCGGCCGGATCTACCTGCCGCTCGAGGACCTGCGCCGCTTCGGCGTCACGCCCGACGCCCTGCTCACCGGCCGGGACTCGCCCGAATTGACCCGGCTCCTCGCCTTCGAGGCGCAGCGGACCCGCGAGCTGTACCGCGAAGCCTTCGACCTTCTCGCTCCCGCCGACTATCGCGACCAGCGGGCGGGGCTCATCATGGCCGCGATCTACTCGACCCTGCTCGACGAGATCGAGCGCGACGGTTTCCAGGTGCTCGCGCAACGCATCGCCCTCACGCCGATCCGCAAGCTGTGGCTGGCATGGCGCACCTGGATGCGGGCGCGCCCGCCCGCGATCGGCGGGCAATGATGGCGCGGCTCGTGGGCGGCGCGTGAACCCGGCGCCGCGGATCGCGATCATCGGCGGCGGCTGGGCGGGCCTCGCCTGCGCGCTCTCCCTGCGCCGGCTCGGTCCGCGGCTCGACGTCTTCGAGGCCTCGCCCCTGTGGGGCGGCCGCGCCCGCGCAGCCCGTTTCCGACTGGCCGGCGAGGAGGTGACGCTCGACTGCGGCCAGCACCTGCTCGTGGGCGCCTATCGCGCCTGCCTCGAGCAGATAGGCGAATTCGGCCCCGAGGTCGCCGCCAGGATGGCGCGTCGGCGCCGGCGCCGCGCTTCGCCGGCGGGACTGGACCTGCGTCGCTATCCCCTGCCCCGCCGGGCCGGGCTCGCCGCGGGACTCGTCCTCGCGCGCGGCCTCTCGGTGGGCGAGAAGCTCGCGGCGATCCGCCTCATGACGAGCCTGCGCGCCTCGGGCTGGCGCCCGGCGCCGTCGGTCGCCACGGCGGCCGAACTCCTCGCGCGCCACCGCCAGCCCGCGAGGCTCGTCCGCCGCCTGTGGGAACCCTTGTGCGTCGGCGCCCTCAACACCCCCTCGGATGCAGCCTGCGCGCGCACCTTCGCCGCCGTGCTGCGCGACACCCTGGGCGGCCCGGCCGGGGCGTCGGACCTCCTGCTGCCCCAGGCGCCGCTCTCCGAGCTGCTGGCCGACCCGGCGATCGAGAGGCTTCGCGCGGCCGGCGTCGGTTTGCACCCGAGCAGTCCCGTCGCAATGCCCGTCGCGGACGAGGGTCGCTGGCGCCTCGCGATGCGAGGCGCCCGCCGGCCACCTGCCGACCGGTACGACCATGTCGTGATCGCCACCGATGCGCATGCCGCGGCGAGGCTCGTCGCCGGCCTGGATCCCTCCTGCGCCCGACGCCTGGAAGGCTTCGGTTTCGCGCCGATCGCCACCGCCTACCTGGGCTGGCGCGCCGATGTCGACCTACCCGCGGTCGCCATGCTCGACGAGGACCGGCAGGCCGGGGAACCCGGCCAGTGGCTCTTCGATCGCGGCCGGCAGGGTGGCATTCGCCTCGCGGCGGTGGTGATCAGCGCGAGGGACCGGCTGGGCCACCTCGACGCCCCGGCGCTCGGCGCGGCGGTCGCCGCGCAGGTCGGCCGCCAGTTCGGCCTGCCGCCGCCCGACGGGATACGCGTCCTGACCGAGCATCGCGCCACGTGGCGCTGCACGGCGGACCGGCCACGGCTTGCGATCGAGGCGCTCGCCGAAGTCGCGCCCGGCGTATGGCTGGCCGGCGACTATCTCGAGGACGACTATCCGGCCACGCTGGAGTCGGCCATCCGCTCTGGCCGCCGGGTGGCCGACCGGATCGGCGCCGCGATCCGCTGAGCCCGGCTCGGCGCCGCGCTTCGCCGGGCCCTAGTCCCAGGCCTGGTCGAGCGCCTGGTCGACCTGCTCCACGGCGATGGTGCGCAGGCCTTCGATCGGTCGCCGCGGGGCATTCGAACGCGGGATCAGGACGGTCGAGAAACCGAGCTTGGCGGCTTCGCGCAAGCGCTCCTGGCCGCGCGGCGCCGGCCTGATCTCGCCCGCCAGGCCGACCTCGCCGAAGACGGCCAGGCCGCGCGGCAGCGGCCGGTCGCGCAGGGACGACACGACCGCCAGGAGGACCGCGAGGTCGGCGGCCGGCTCGGCGATGCGGACGCCGCCGACCGCGTTGATGAAGACATCCTGGTCGAAGCAGGCGATGCCGGCATGGCGATGCAACACCGCCAGCAGCATGGCGAGGCGATTGTGCTCGAGCCCGACGCTGAGCCGACGCGGATTCGGCACATGGGCGGTATCGACGAGGGCCTGGACCTCGACCAGCAGCGGCCGGGTGCCTTCCTGCGTCACCAGCACGCAGGATCCCGGCACCTCGCGCTCGCGCTGGGTGAGGAACAGCGCGGACGGATTGGACACCCCGCGCAGGCCGCGCTCGGTCATGGCGAAGACGCCCAGCTCGTTGACCGCGCCGAAGCGGTTCTTGAACGCGCGCACCAGCCGGT
>DAIMFM010000308.1:0-2946 GCA_036724585.1 Burkholderiaceae bacterium
TGCGTCATGTGATCGTGTGGCTCTCTGGATTGGCTTGCTGAATCAGGCATTTAGCGGAATCTAGTGCGCGACATGGGGGCGTCGGCGGGAATTTCAAGCGGCCCGGCGATCCGATTTCAGGCCGCGGGGCGATCGGGTTCGTGCGGGCCTTCGACCGCTGGCGCCACCGGTCGCCGGCACGGCCAGCCGGCCAGGTTCCGGGTGACGAGCCCGCCCAGCGCCCGGATGAACGCCGGATCCCCGTTGGGGCAGTCGAGGTAGCGCAGCCGCCCGCCGCCCGCGGCGAGGAACGAGTCTCGTCCCTCGATCGCGATCTCCTCGAGCGTCTCGAGACAGTCGGCGACGAATCCCGGACAGGTGACGTCGACGTCGGCGACGCCGCGCCGGGCGAGCGCGACGAGACTCGCGTCGGTATAGGGCTCGAGCCACTTCGCCCGGCCAAAGCGCGACTGGAACGACAGGGTCCAGTCGGTGGCGGGCAGCCCCAGGCGCTGCGCGAGCAGTCGGGCGGTGAGCTCGGCTTCCCGCCGGTAGGAATCGCCGAGCCGGATCGTCCGTTCGGGCACGCCGTGGAAGCTCATGAGCAGGTGATCCGGCCGACCCTCGGCGGTCCAGCGCGCCTGGATCCTGGCGGCCAGCGCATCGACGAACGCTCCGTCGTCCGGGAAACTGCGGATCGTGCGCAGTTCGGGCTGGTCGCGCCAGCGCCCCAGTTCGGTGAAGACCGCATCGCAGGCGCTCGCCGTCGTCGTGCCGCTGTACTGCGGGTACATCGGCAGGACCAGCAGCCGACCGACCCCGGCCTCGCGCATCGCCCGCAGGACATCGGGAATCGACGGACTGCCGTAGCGCATCGCGAAGGCGACCTCGAGGTCGAAGCCCTGCTCGCCGAGCAGGTCGCGCAGCAGGCTCGCCTGCAGGCGGGTATTGACCAGCAGCGGCGAGCCGTGGTCGGTCCAGACGGTGCGGTACTTGCGCGCCGAGCGCGCCGGCCGGGTGCGCAGCACGATGCCGTGGAGGATGGGCCACCAGGCCACGCGCGGAATCTCGACCACCCGGGGATCGGCCAGGAACTCGGCAAGATAGCGGCGCACCGCCGCCGGTTCGGGCGCGTCCGGGGTTCCGAGTTGGACCAGCAGCACACCGCAGCGCGGGCCGTCTGGCGGGAGGGACTGGGTGATGGGCTCCGTTCGCGCGGAGCGGCTCATGAGCCGCTGCCGTGCGACGAACTCAGGGCGCTGGACATCAGGCGCGCCGTGATGTCCACGATGGGGATCACGCGGTCGTAGGCCATGCGCGTGGGACCCACCACGCCGAGGGTGCCGACGACGCGGCCGTCGGACTCGTAGGGGGCGACGACGATGCTCAGTTCCTCCATGGGCACCAGCTCGGACTCGCCCCCGATGAAGATCTGGACCCCGTCCGCGCGCCCCGAGGCCTCGAGCAGCTTCGCCAGGCGCGTCTTCTGTTCGAACAGGTCGAAGAGACCGCGCAGCCTGGACATGTCCTGGGCGAGATCCGAGATGTCGAGGAGGTTTCGCTCCCCGCTGATCACCACCGGGTCGGACTCCTCCGACAGGGCGGCATCGCTGGCATCGACCGCCTCGCGCATCAGCCCTGCGATCTCGCCCCGCAATTCGAGCAGCTCGGACTTGAGGCGCTCGCGGATCTGGTCGAAGTGCAGGCCGGCGTAGTTGCGATTGAGATAGTTGGCCGCCTCGAGGAGTTCGTCCTGGGAGAAGGCCCGGTCGGCCTGGATGATCCGGTTCTGGACGTCGCCTTCCGGCGTGACGATGATCAGAAGGTAGCGGTACTCCGACAGGCGCATGAACTCGAGCTGGCGAAACACCGACGAGCGGCGCGGCGTGCGCACCACGCCGGCGAAATGCGACAGGCTCGAGAGCAGGGCCGCGGCGGAGCTCATGAGGCGCGCAGGGTCGTCGATGCGCAGCTTGCCGGAGAAGGCCGAGGCGTGCTCGGGGCCGAGCGGCTCGATCTGCAGCAGGGTGTCCACGAAGAACCGGTAGCCCGCGGGCGTGGGCACGCGCCCCGCCGAGGTATGGGGACTGGCGATGAGGCCGAGTTCCTCGAGGTCGGCCATCACGTTGCGGATGGTGGCCGGGGAAAGATCGAGCCCCGAATGGCGGGCGAGCGTGCGCGAACCCACCGGCTGCCCATCGGCGATATAGCGTTCGACGAGGGATTTGAGCAGGGTTTTGGCGCGGCGGTCCAGCATGTCCCCCCCATTGTCCACAAAGCCGGCATCAACGCGCAAGCCGCCGCCCGCGACGGCCGCCGGCCGGGGGCCGGGCGGGTACGGTTCAGCGCGCCGGCGGGCCGGCGCCCGGCCCGGAATCCCCGGGGCCGGAATCGTCCGGGCCGGAGTCGTCCGGACCACCGTCCGATACATCTTGCGGGGGCTTCCCGTTGTCGGGGTCGGATTCGGGACCGCGCTGCTTCTCGTGCGCGGTATGGCCACGCAGGGACTCGGCGGCGGACTTGCGCCGCGTCCCGGAGTCCGTCCCCGGCCCGGCGCCGTTCGCGCCCCCGTTCGCGCCCCCGTTGCCGCCGCGCGGGCCGCCGTTGCGCCGCTGCGAGCCCTCGGCATCGAGGGTGGCGCGCGGGATCAGCGACATCAGCTGCCAGCCCGGACGCACGATCGGATGGCCGTCGGCCACGAAGGGGCGCAGCCTGCCGCGCCCGTCGATGCCGAGCAGGGGGATGAAATCGCCCGGAAGGGATTCGCGATACTCCTTGAAGCCGAAGCTCTCGGTCATCTTGGTGAGGCGGAACTCGGCGCCCTCGGCGACGAGCCGGGCCCATTCGCCATAGGTGAAGTCACGGCCGAACAACTGCGGCACCCGCAGGTTGCCGGCGAGTTCCTTCATGTGCTTGGCCCGCTCCTCGTCGGTCTGCATCACGAACACCGAATCGGCGCCGAGGTCG
>DAIMFM010000309.1:0-2900 GCA_036724585.1 Burkholderiaceae bacterium
GAGGTCGAGCACCGCGACACCGGGGTCGGCGAGCCGCCCGGCGAGCACCGTCGGCTCGACCCCCGGCCAGGCGGGCCCGGTGGCCGGCGTCGCCTCCTCGCCGGCCGCCGTCCAGCCAGCGAAGCCGTCCTCGCCCTCGGGCCGCAGCACATGGACCCCGGGCAGGCCCATCTGCTCGAGCCAGGAGGCGGTCATGACGGCGCGCACCAGCTCGGGATCAACCAGCACGACGCGTGCGGTACGCGCGGCGATGTACTCGTCGGTGGCCTGGACGAGCTGGCCGCCGGGCGCATTGCGCGAACCGGCGATGTGCCGCGCCCGGAACTCGGCCGGGCCGCGCACATCGAGCAGGTAGGTCGTGCGGTCGTCGTCGGCGAGCCAGTCCCGGACGGTCTGCGCGTCGACGAAGCACACATCGAAGCGATCGGCCACCCGCTGGGCGGCGGCCCGGGCCAGGGCCGCACCGGCGGCCGAGGGCGGTGGCGCCTCGCGCAGGGAGCCGCGTTCGCACTGCAGGCCTGCGAGCTCCCAGCCCATGGTCCCGTCCTTGAGGGCGAGGACCCGGTTGGGGAGGCCGGCATTGCGCAGCGACTGGCAGCCGATGATGCTGCGCGTGCGCCCGGCGCAGTTCACCACCACCGTCGTGCCCGGATCCGGCGCGAGGTCGTGCACCCGCCAGGCGAGCTCGGCGCCCGGCGCATTGATCGCCCCGGGGATGCTCATCCGGTGGAATTCCTCCAGGGGCCGGGCATCGAGGACGAGGACCGGCTCGCCGGCGTCGACCATGGCCTGCAGCTCGGCGGGCGGGATCCGCGGCGTGTCGTCGTGGTGCTCGATGAACTCGCCGAAGGCCTTCGAGGGCACGTTCACGCCCGAGAAGATCTCGTGTCCGGCCTCGGCCCAGGCCGCACAGCCGCCGTCGAGGACGGCGATGTCCCGGTAGCCCAGGCCGGCCAGCACCTCGGCGGCGCGCTCCGCCAGGTCCTCGTCGCCGCCGTCGAGCAGCACGACCGGCAGGCCCGGTCGCGGCAGCAGCGCGGGGGCGAGCAGCTCCAGCCGGGAAAGCGGCGCGCTCACCGCGAAGAAGGGGTGCCCCTGCGCATGCACGCCCTGTTCGCGGACATCGAGCAGGGCCAGCTCGTCACCCGCCTCGAGGCATCTGCGCAAGGCATCGACCCCGATGCGCACCGTGCCCAGGCGATTCATGGCTTGCGGCTCATGCCCGTCCCGAGCGGGCATCGCGAATGTCCGAATGGGCCGGGAACACCTGCCAGCGGCGTGCCTCGGGATCGTAGTACTCGCGTCGATGCAGCTGCTCGAGGCCCAGCCCGTAGAGGTGGAAGTTCAGCAGCGGCGCATCGATATGGATCGAGTGGAGATCGTCCGGCATGAACGCCACGCCCCGGCCCGCCACGACCTCGAACTCGCCCCGCTGGGCGACGCCGCCGTCTTCGCTGCGGTCGTAGAAGCGATTGAGCTCGCTGCCATGCACGCCGACGATCACCGCCCATGTCGTGTGGTTGTGCGCGGGCGTACCGTAGCCCCCCAGCGAGGCATTGGCATACAGGGCGAAGCCGTGGTCGTCGTCCTCGGCGAGCCGGTAGAGGATCGAGCGGCCGCCTGAGCCGGGAAATGGCGGCGGCAGGTCGCCGCGCGGGAACAGCTCATGGTGCGACGCCAGCTCGACCAGGCGTTCGCGCACCTTCGCGAGCACGTGGCGATCCGGCGCGACCGAGCCGACCAGCCCGTGGATGTCGGACATCGCGGCGTCGATCGCGTCGCGTCGCGCGGCCGCGCGCGCCGCGTAGCCCCGCTCGACCCGTGCCTTGATGTTGCCCAGCGCGGTCGCCGCCTCGGCGTCGATGCGTTCGACGACCGCCTCCGAGGGCGGCTTGGGCCTTGCCGGATTGGCGACGGTGCGCGTGAAGCGGCTGGCCCCGTCGGGCAGCGCCTCGAAGTCGTAGCGGATCACGATGGGGCCGAGGAAGTCGGCATGCGTTTCCGCGACCCAGCGCCGTGGCCAGTCGGATTCGGTGACGGTCCAGTCGAGCTGGACCTCGTGGCGCGAGAACCATTGTTCGCGGAAGGTCTCGCCGGCGACCAGCGGCCGGTCGGCGCTCTCGACCCGGTGCGAGACCGCGATCCATTCCGGCCAGCTCTGCGGATTGGTCACGTAGTCGAAGACGGCCGCCGCCGGGGCGTCGATGATGATGTCGTGGCTGCGCGCGAAGGCGAAGGTTTCGGTCGCCGGTGCCTGGCTCATGTCGACACTCCTCTCGTTGCCAGGCCAACAGTACCGCATTCCGCCGGCCCGGTGCGCCTCGCCGTCGGGAACGTCATTTGCTCACACGCTCCGGGTCGCCTGGTTTCCAGAGGAGCATCACCTTGCGCACGTATTACCCGGTTGCGGCCGGCGTCGCCCCGCGGGCGGGCCGTTCCGCCGACATCGCCCGCCCGGCGGAGCGGGACCCGGATGCGCTGCTGGAATTCAGCCGCAGCGTCCTGCGGCAATTCCGGCGGGAGTCCGGCCACTATTACTGGCAGGTCCTGGTCGCCGACGATCCCGGCCGGCTGCACAGCTGGCGCGAGGTCATCGGCGACGAGCGCCGCGACTACGCCCAAGCCATGCGCGCCCACTACCATGCGGGGCCCCCGGCGAACTGGCGGCACGAGTACGTGAGCCCGTACGCATCGGCCCATCCGTGGGAGGACTTCGCCGAAACCTGGTCGTACTACATGCAGGTGCTCGCGCTCGTGTCGCAGGCCGATGCGCGCCGCTCGCTCGAGCCCGGCCCGGCGCCCCAGGCCATGGCCCTGGGGACGATCGCCGCCCGCGACGCGGGCTGCCGGGCCCTGCTGCGCCGCTGCCTGCCGGCCGTGCTGCGGGCCCGGCGCCGGGA
>DAIMFM010000310.1:0-2653 GCA_036724585.1 Burkholderiaceae bacterium
GCGGACGAATCATCAGGAAGTAGAGCACCACGAACATCAGGATGATCGGCAGGAAGCCGAACAGCTGGTCGGTACCTCCACCGGCCTGGGCGTATGCGTTTGAAATGAACACCAAGAGTTCTCCTGACGAGGCCGCCGGCGCGCCGCCGACGACTGGGGCGGGCCGCAGGGACGGCCGCGAGCGATGTGGGACGGGACTTGACTTGTCTGGCGCCGCGATTATACCCGCCGGAAACTGCCCTGCGGGCGGGCCGAAGCCGGTTGTCGGGTGCCGGTTGCCGCGTCAGTCGACGCCGCGGGCCCGGTCGGCCGTGAAGCGGGCGCGCATGGCTTCGAAGCCGCCGGCGGCGATGGCCTCGCGCATCTCCGCCATGAGGCCCAGGTAGTAGGCGAGGTTGTGGATGGTGGCCAGGCGGGCGCCCAGGATCTCGCCGACCTTGTGGAGGTGATACAGGTAGGCCCGGGAGAAGTTTGCGCAGCAATAGCAGCCGCAGGTGGGGTCGACCGGCCGCAGGTCCTCCCGGTAGCGGGCATTGCGCAGGCGCAGGTCGCCGTGACGGGTGAAGAGCCAGCCGTTGCGGGCGTTGCGGGTGGGCATCACGCAGTCGAACATGTCGATCCCGCGGGCCACGCCTTCGACCAGGTCCTCGGGGGTGCCCACCCCCATCAGGTAGCGGGGCCGGTCGGCCGGCAGCCGGGGCGCGACGTGGGCCAGGATCCGGCGCATGTCATCCTTGGGCTCGCCGACCGAGAGCCCGCCGATGGCGTAGCCGTCGAAGCCGATTTCGCGCAGGCCGGCGAGGGATTCATCGCGCAAGGCCTCGTACATGCCACCCTGGACGATGCCGAACAGGGCGTTCGGGTTGCCGGCGGCATCGAAGGCGTCGCGCGAGCGGCGCGCCCAGCGCAGGCTCATGCGCATCGAAGCGGCCGCCTCGTCGAGGCTCGCCGGCCGGCCGTCGATCTCGTAGGGCGTGCATTCATCGAAGACCATCGCGACGTCGGAGTCGAGCACCGACTGGATGCGCATCGATTCCTCCGGCGTAAGGAAGAGCCGGTCGCCGTTGACCGGCGAGGCGAAGCGCACGCCTTCCTCGCTGATCTTGCGCATCGCCCCCAGCGAGAACACCTGGAAGCCGCCGGAGTCGGTAAGGATCGGCCGGCGCCAGCCATTGAAGCCATGCAGGCCCCCGCAACGCCCGATGACCTCGAGCCCCGGGCGCAGCCAGAGATGGAAGGTGTTGCCCAGCGTGATCTCGGCGCCGAGCTCCTCCAGCTCGCGGGGGCTCATGGCCTTGACCGCGCCATAGGTGCCCACGGGCATGAAGACCGGCGTCTCGATCGTGCCGCGGCCGCAGGCGATCCGGCCCCGACGCGCCGCGCCGTCGCTGGCGAGGAGCTCGTAGCTCAGCATGCCGTCCCCGGGTCCAGGTCGAGCAGCATCGCGTCGCCATAGCTGAAGAAGCGGTAGCGCTGCGCGATCGCATGGGCGTAGGCATGGCGGATGGTCTCGAGCCCGGCGAAGGCGGCGACCAGCATCAGCAGGGTCGAGCGAGGCAGGTGGAAGTTGGTCAGCAGGCGGTCGACCACGCGGAACCGGTACCCGGGCGTGATGAATATGCCGGTGTCGCGGATGCCGGGCGTGATCGCGCCCGCCTCGTCGGCGGCGCTCTCGAGCGTGCGCAGCGCCGTCGTGCCGACCGCCACCACGCGGCCGCCGGCCCTCCGGGCGCGCGTGATCGCGTCGACCACGGCGGTGTCGACGCGACAGCGCTCGACGTGCATGCGGTGCTCCGCGAGGTTCTCGGTGCGCACCGGCGCGAAGGTGCCGGCGCCGACATGCAGGGTGACGAAGGCCTGGTCGATGCCGGCTGCCGCGAGCGCCGCCAGCAGTGCGTCATCGAAGTGCAGGCCGGCGGTCGGTGCGGCCACCGAGCCCGGCTCGCGGGCATAGACGGTCTGGTAGCGCTGTCCGTCCGAGGCGTCGGGTTCGTGCTCGATGTAGGGCGGCAGGGGCAGCTTGCCGATCGCCTCGAGCAGGGGGCCGAGCGGCCGGTCGAAGCGCAGCGTCCAGAAGCCTTCGTCGCGCCCCAGCACGGTGGCGCTCGCCTCGCCGAACTGCAGGGTCGCGCCTGCCCGCGGCGGCTTGCTGGCGCGCAGCTGCACCACCGCCTCGTTCGGGCCCAGGATGCGTTCGACGAGGAGTTCCACCCGGCCGCCGCTCGCCTTGCGCCCGTGCATCCGCGCCGGGATCACCCGGCTGTCGTTGAAGACGAGCAGGTCGCCCGGGCGCAGCAGGCCCGGCAGTTCGCGGAAGAGCCGGTCATCGAGGCGGGGCCGCCCGTCGCCATCGCGACGCAGGTGCAGCAGCCGCGAGGCGCTGCGCGATGCGGCCGGACGCTGCGCGATGAGCTCGGGCGGCAGGGTGAAGTCGAAGTCGGACAGGGTGAGCGGCATGGAGCCGGCATTGTAGTCGGCGCCTGCCCCGTTCCCGCCGTCGACCGCCGTCGATGACCACCGCCCGGGCTGGCGTCTGGCCCGGTCGCCGGACTGGTTCCGGGCGGCCCGTTTGCGGGTGCCCGGCCGATTGTCGATAATGCGCGACCGGGCATGGCCCGGGCCCCTCTTCGGCCGGAGTGGTGGAACTGGTAGA
>DAIMFM010000310.1:2663-2873 GCA_036724585.1 Burkholderiaceae bacterium
CGGATTCAAAATCCGATGTCCGCGAGGACGTGCGGGTTCGATTCCCGCCTCCGGCACCAATCAGGGGGCATCCAGGCGCACGGTGCGCTGTCAGGTAAAGCATAAAATGGCCGATTGGACGGCATATGCTTTATGTCGGGTTCTGCCTTTTTATGCTTTATTTCGCGGCGCGCGTTCCGTCGCTTGTTGTGTCCGAGAAGCGACATCAGC
>DAIMFM010000311.1:0-2860 GCA_036724585.1 Burkholderiaceae bacterium
CGCATCGGCGGCGGCGGTGGCGCGCTCGTCCCCGCTCATCGCGCCCGTCCCCCGGCGGCGTTCGTGTTATCCGCGCCGTCCGCGCCGGCGCCGCGCGAGGACAGGTTCGCCCGCATCGACTCGATCACGGAGAGCGCGACCGCCGAGTCGGCCGCGGAGACGACGCGCAGGGCATCGGCGCGGATCGACGCGGTGACCCGCGCTATCTCGTCGAGATGCGATCGGGCCCGCGGCGTCGCGGCAAGGAGATGGGCGCGGCCATCGGTCGGGTCGCACCGGCGCTCGACCACGCCGCGCTCGGCGAGCTGGTCGATGACCCGGCTGAGCGCGATCGGCTGCATCTCGAGCCGGTCCGCGAGATCGACCTGGCGGAGACCGGACTCGTTGGCCAGGCGCACGAGGACCCGGGCCTGGTTGTAGGTGAGTTCGCTGCCTCGCAGGCGATGCCGGAACGCGCGCCGCATGAGGCGGGCGACATCGGCGAGCGCGAAGCCCAGGCTGGCCGTCCCCACGGCGGTCTCCTCCGAATTAGTAAACAAAGTCTACTATATCGGCGGAGCGCTCCCGCGCGGAAGCCAGCCCAAGGTAGCGGCGAAGGCGCCGGGTGCGCCTACTGCTCGACGAGCAGGCTGCGCAGCATCCAGGCGGTCTTCTCGTGGACGTCGAGGCGTCGCGTCAGCAGGTCGGCGGTCGGCTGGTCGCCGGCCTTCTCCGCCACGTCGAACAGCGCACGGGCGGTGCGGGCCGTCGTTTCCTGGGCCTCGACGAGGTGGCGCACCATGTCGAGCGCCTTCGGGGTGTCCTTGACCTCGGGGACCGACGAGAGTTCGAGGAACGCGCTGTAGGTGCCCGGGGCATGGAACCCGAGCGCGCGCACCCGCTCGGCGATCTCGTCGAGCGCCTGCCATTGCTCGGTGTACTGCTCCATGAACATGTCGTGGAGCGAATTGAACATCGGGCCGGTGACGTTCCAGTGGAAATTGTGCGTCATGAGGTAGAGGCTGAAGCTGTCGCCGAGCAGGCGCGACAGTCCCTCCGCGATCTTCGCGCGTTCATCCGCGCCGATCCCGATGTTGATCGGCTGCGACCCGGTTTCGGACTTGATCTTGCGCTTCCCTTTCATGGCGTTCTCCTGGTTCCTGGGTAAGGGTCTCCGGCCGCACTGCGCTCAGCCGAAGGCGGTATCGAGCACCATCATCGCGGCGAACCCGCCCATCAGGCCGATGGTCGCCGAGGTCTGGTGGCCGTTGCGATGCGTCTCGGGAATCACCTCGTGCGACACGACGAAGATCATGGCGCCGGCCGCGAGACCAAGACCGATGGGGTAGGCAATCGCCATGCCTGTCGACAGGCCGAGGCCGATCAGCGCGCCGATCGGCTCCATCAGTCCCGAGCCCGCCGCGATGAGGACCGCGCGCCATGGCCCGATGCGGGCGGCGCGCAAGGCCATCGCGACCGCGAGCCCCTCGGGCGCGTCCTGGATCGCGATCGCGGCGGTCAGCGGCAACCCGACCGACAGGTCGCCCTGCGAGAAGGCCACGCCGATGGCCATGCCCTCGGGCAGGTTGTGCAGGGTGATCGCGATCACGAAGAGCCACACGCCGGGAACCCGGGACGAGCGTGGCCCATGGACGCCGACGTGCGCATGCTCGTGCGGGGTGAAGCGATCGAGCCCGAGCATCAGGGCCACCCCGAGGCCGAGGCCCAGGGCCACCACCAGCCCGGCGGTCGCGCCCGGGCCCATCTGCTCACGGGCCGCCTCGATGCCCGGCAGGATGAGCGAGAAGGCGCTGGCCGCGCGCATCATCCCGGCTGCGAAACCGAGCAGGGCGTCCTCGGTGCGCTCGCTCATGCCGCGCACCACGAGCGAGACCAGGGCGCCGAGCGCCGTCGCGGCGAAGCCCGCGAACCCGCCGAGGAGCGCGTTGCGGGCGATCTCGGGCGGCACGCCGGCGCCGACGCTGCGCCCGGCGATGATCAGCGCCAGCACCGCCAGCACGGCGATGCCCAGGCCGGCCGCCGCCAGGGGATGGCTTCGCAGGTGAGCCGCCAGGCCGGACTCCCCGGCGGATCCGTTCAGTTGCATTGCTGCAGGCGCTCCGAGTGCGCGTGTCGGTGTGTTCGTGTCGTCTTCGATCCGCGGGTCGATTATCGGCGGTTCGGAGCGCGCAGTCCAAGCGCGACACCGAAGAGCCGCGATTACCCGCCGGGTAATCGACTTCGCGAATGCCGCGGCGGAGACTGCGCAACATCGATTCCCGGAGCATCGACACATGGCAGCGCTATCCCCGGCCGCGACCGACCCACGCACAGGACGCCTCGAGGCGAGCCACCTCGCACTGCTCGCCGGCACCTTCGCCGTCACGTTCGACTTCTTCGTCGTCAACCTCGCCCTGCCAGCCATCGCCGCCGAGCTCGGCTCCGGTGCGGCGCTGACCCAGTGGATCGTCACCGGCTTCGGCCTGGTGTACGGCGCCGGGCTCCTGGTCGGCAGCCGCATCGGCGAGCGTTTCGGGGCGACCCGCAGCTTCCGCGCCGGCATCGTCCTGTTCCTCGCCGGCTCGGTGGCCTGCGCCCTGGCGACCGAGGCCGCGCTGCTCGTCGCGGCCCGATGCGTGCAGGGCGCCGGCGCGGCCCTGCTCTCGCCGCAGGTCATGAGCCTGCTCGGGCGGCTCGTCCCGGACGCATTGCGCCTGCGCGGTTTCGCCGGCTACGGCGTCGCCCTCGGGCTCGGCTCGGGCCTGGGCCAGGTCGTCGGCGGGCTGCTCATCGACCCGCAGGCGCTGGACCTCGGGTGGCGCGCCTGCTTCCTCGTGAACCTGCCGGTCGGGCTCGCCGCGCTGGCCGCCAGCCGCGAACG
>DAIMFM010000312.1:0-2855 GCA_036724585.1 Burkholderiaceae bacterium
ATTGCGCCGACCGGATTCCGGACCTGGCCCGCCAGGGCGAACGGCTGTCGCGGCTGACGGGATGGCGGCTGATCGGCGTGCCGGGGTTGATCCCCGACGATGCCTTCTTCCGCCACCTTGCCAGCCGCCGCTTTCCGGTGACGGTGTGGCTGCGCGGCGCTCGCGAGCTCGACTACATCGTCGAGCCCGACATCTTCCATGACTTCTTCGGCCATGTGCCGATGCTTGCGGTTCCCGCCATCGCGGACTTCGTCGCCGCCTTCGGCGAGGCCTGCCTGCGCAGCGACAGCGAGGCGACGCGGCGACGCCTGGCGCGCTTGTACTGGTACACGATCGAGTTCGGCCTGGTGCGCGAGCCCGAGGGCGTGCGCGCCTACGGCGCGGGGCTGCTGTCCTCGCCCGCCGAGTTGCGCCACGCAACCGAGTCGCCATTGGCGACCCGCCTGCCCTTCGACGCCGAGCGCGTGATGGCGAGCGAGTTTCGCATCGACGGATTCCAGTCGCGCTACTTCGTCGTGGATTCGCTGGAACACCTGTTCGACGAAACGCGCCGCGCACTGGCGACGGTCTCCTGAGCGAGACGTCGCGGGCGAAGCGTCCTGGTCGAAGCTTCGGCGCTTCCGGGGGGCGAGGCGTCGCGGGCGTGGCGACGCGGCGACGACTGCCTGGGGCGAGCGGTTCAGCTACGGCGCCATCGCCAGAGACGCATCGGCGGGATGTTGCGCCATTCCTGGACGCTCAGGTCGTGGTGACCGAACACCGGCGTGGCGAACCCGGCCACCGCGGACTTGAACTGGTAGGCGACGAAGCTGCCGCCAGGCGGCAGGGCGTCATGGACCCGCCGCGCGATCAGCTGCCCCGCCTCGGCCGGCATGGTCGAGAAAGGAATGCCCGAGACGACCGCATCGGGCGCCGGCAGGTTGTGCTCGGCGAGCACGTCGCCGATGTGCTCGGCACTGCAGCAGCGCACGATCAGGCGCGGGTCGCCGAGACGGGCGACATGGTCCGCGAACTTCGGATCGATCTCGATGCACACCAGGCGCGCATCGGAGGGCATGGCGTCGAGCAGGGCCCGCGTGGTGCCACCCGTGCCGGGGCCGAGTTCGACGATGACGCGGGCGTTCGCCGCTCCCGCCGCTTCGACGATGCGGCGCTCGAGGTATCGCGAACTCGGTATGACGGAGCCGACGCCGACGGGGTCGCGCAGGAACCCCAGGAAAAATGCCAACGCTTCAGCCGGCCAGATCGCCAGCCCGTTCGGTGGGCGCATTCATGTCCCTCGCAGGTGAGTTACTACAGCATCGCGCCCCGTAGGCTGCCCGTTGCGCGCAGGTCGTCATGTGGTCAGCGCAGTGAATGTCGCGCAATCCCTTGCAGCAGTCAACGTCCGCCGTGCAACGCCAGTGCCCGCTCGAGCGCCAGCCCCGCGGCGGCAAATCCGAGAGGAGCGGTGACGGTCACGAGCGAGCCGTAGCCCGAGCACGCAAGAGGGATGCCCGCCGCCGCACCGACCGGAGCTGCGCCCGCCGGGGCCGGTGCATCGAACCAGAGGGCGGGCACACCGAAGCGTTCGCCGGCGGCGCTGGTGAATCCGTGCTCGCGCCGCAGTCGTGATCGCAGCGATGCAAGCAGGCGGTCATGGCGACTCGCCGAGAGATCGCCCCGCACGAGGGGCAGCGGATCCACCCGGCCGCCCGCGCCGCCGCACACGATCACCGCCTGGCCGCGCCGGACGCAGGTGGCGACCAGCGCGGCCTTGGCCGCCGGTGCATCGATCGCGTCGATCACGACGTCGGCATCGGGCGACACCAGCGCGGCCGCATTGGTGGTGTCGATGAAGTCGTCCACGCAGTCGACCCGGCAGCGGGGCGAGATCGCGGCGATGCGCTCGGCCATGGCGGCGATCTTGCTGCGACCGAGCGTGGTATCGAGCGCATGGATCTGTCGATTGATGTTCGACTCGGCGACGTGGTCCATGTCGACGAGCGTGATGCGCCCGACCGCGGAGCGCGCGAGCGCTTCCGCGGCCCAGGAGCCGACCCCGCCCACGCCGATCACCACGATGTGCGCGGCCGCCAGCACATCGAGCGCGCCGTCGCCATAGATTCGCGCGACGCCACCGAAGCGACGCGCACGATCGACGGCGACGGTGTCGATCGAGACCGTCGCGTCGCTCAAGGCTGGAGCAGGGTGGCGCCGGTGGTGCGCCGCGCCTCGAGGTCGCGATGCGCCTGCGCCGCCTCGGCCCGCGGCAGCCGTCGCTCGATGATCGGACGCACCTTGCCCGCGCCGACCATGTCGAACAGGCCGCCGGCCATCGCCTCGAGGTCCTCGCGGCGCTCGGCGTAGGCGAGCAGCGAGGGCCGGGTCAGGTAGAGCGTGCCGCGCAGCGCCGTCAGCGGCACCGGCGGAACGGGACCCGATGCGGCACCGAAGCAGACCATCGTCCCGAAGGGCGCGAGGCACGCGAGCGATGCCTCGAAGGTGTCCTTGCCGACGGAATCGTAGACGGCCGGGACCATCGCACCGTCGGTGATCTCGCGCACCCGCTCGACGATGTCTTCGCTGCGATAGAGGATGACGTGGTCGCAGCCATGGCGACGCGCGAGTTCCGCCTTCTCATCCGAGCCGGCGGTGCCGATGACGGTGACCCCCATCGCCCGCGCCCATTGCATGGCGATCAGGCCGACCCCGCCAGCGGCGGCGTGGAAGAGGATCGTCTGCCCCGGCTCGAGCCGGACCGTGCGGTTGAACAGGTACTGCACGGTCATGCCCTTGAGCATCAGCGCGGCGGCGGATTCGAAGTCGACGGCATCCGGCAGGGCGACCACCGACTTCGCGGGCATGTTGTGCAC
>DAIMFM010000313.1:0-1384 GCA_036724585.1 Burkholderiaceae bacterium
CGTGCGGCTTGACCCTATAACTTTGCCAGGGCTGCGTGCCCTGCAAGTCAGCGCTTGGCCGCTAACTTGTGTACGCATCACATACCCATCGCCGGTATCACCGGCGACAGCAAGGCGAATCGATATCTATTGTGAATTGGCCTACCTGCCGCGCGCAGGTGGGCAACAAGTCATGTCTGATGACCATAGCGCGGTGGAACCACTCCTTCCCATCCCGAACAGGACCGTGAAACATCGTAGCGCCGATGATAGTGAGCAGCTCGCTTGTGAAAGTAGGACATCGTCAGGCAGTTTTCCTGAAAAGGGCCACCTTAGGGTGGCCCTTTTTTTTGGCTTCGATCTACGCGGCGCTCGAGCGACGAAGCGGGGCGAGGGGGCAACCCTGGCGAGGGAGCAAGCCTGGCGAGGGGGCAACCCTGGCGAGGGGCAACCCGATTGGGATAGCGGCTGCCGTTTGGCGTGCTGCGTAATCCGTCCGGACATTGCCCACGTGTGCCGGGACAATGCTCGCATACGATGTGAGGCGAGTCCCATGGGGCCGGCCCGAGCCGGGCGATGCCCGAGGCGAGGGGCTTCGATGCAAAGGGGTGATGGATGGTGCGCGGGGAAAGGGAAACGCGGGGGCAGCCGCCGGCTTCCGGTCTTCACATGGTCGGTGCACCGCCGCAGCTTCGCCGCGTCCTCGTCATCTCCCCGACGCCGGTGGCGCCACTCCTGGGCGGCGCCAGCGCCAGGGTCAGGACCCTGGTCGGTGGACTGGAAGCCATCGGCTTCGAGGTGCATTTCGCCTTCATCGAGCGCGATCCCGGCGACAAGCCGGCGATGCGGGCCATGTTCGGCGAGCGCTTCCATGTGATTCCGTACCGGCGCCAGCCTGCGGAGGTTTCGCTCGCGAACCGGCTGCGCCGTCGCCTGCTGCAGGTCTGCGGGTTCGAGTCCGGCTGGCTGTGGGGGGTCGACGACATCTACGACTCCAGCGTCGAGGCGCCGCTCGCCGAGTTGCACGCGCGCCTGGGATTCGATGTCGTCATCGTCGAGTACGTCTTCTTCTCGAAGGCACTCGCGGTCTTCGGTCCGGAGGTACGCAAGCTGGTCGACATGCATGACGTCTTCGGCAATCGCCACAAGATGTATGTCGCCGCCGGCCAGGATTCGCACTGGTTGTCGGTTCGCCCCGAGGAGGAGGTCAGCGCCCTGCAGCGGGCAGACCATGTCCTGGCGATCCAGCCCGACGAGGCTGCGCTGATGCGCGAGCGAGGCCTGTCCCATGTCGATTCAGTCTCGCACCTGGTCGCCCTGGCGGATGGTCCGGGGGCGGTGCCCCCGAGCCCGATGGCGATGTTCGTCGGGGCCGCCAACGATTCGAACGCCCGGGGCCTGGAGT
>DAIMFM010000313.1:1394-2831 GCA_036724585.1 Burkholderiaceae bacterium
GACGCAGGTCTGGCCCATCGTGCGCGCGCGTTGCCCGCAAGCGACGCTCCATGTCGCCGGCTCAGTGTCCCGCGCCTGTCCCGCGACCGAGGGAGTCCATGCGGAAGGCCGTGTCTCCGACGAGCGGCTGGCAGAGCTCTACGCCACGGCGCGCGTCGCGATCAATCCGGTCTTCATCGGTAGCGGGCAGAGCATCAAGGTCCTCGAGGCAACGGGATACGGCGTGCCGGTCGTCGCCTCGAGCGTCGGCCTGCGCGGAATCGTCGGGGCGGAAGAGCCCGGCGTCCAGCTTGCCGACGAACCGGCCGAGTTCGCCGCCGCCCTGGTCCGCCTGTTCGTCGATGACGAGTACGCCGCACGGGCGCGCGAGTCCGCCCATGACTTCGCACGGCGCTCCAACATGGGACAGCTGGCGGTGCTCGAGCAGGCCTGCAATCCCGCCGCGACGCCTGCCGAGGTGGCGGGGCGGCGCGCAAGGGCGGGCAGCGCGTCACAGCTCGGGGCCGAGTCCGCGGCACCCGCGCTCATGGGTGGCGCCGGGGGTTCGTCCTTCGAGCATCATCGCCGCTTCGCGCGCGCGATGGGCACGATCGGTTATGTCACGGTCGCCACGGGCGGGCGGGATGCCGCGGGCACCGCGGATCCTGCCGGCGTCGGGGACACGGGAGGCGCTCCGGGTGCGGCGGGCGCTACGGACACGGCTGGTGCTATGGACGCGGCGGGCGCTATGGATGGAACGGGCGCTATGGACTCGGCGGGCGCTCCGGGCGCGGCGGACGCTACGGATGCTACGGATGCAGCGGGCGCTACCGATGCTGCGGGCCTCGAGGGGCGGCAGCAGATCCGGGCGGGACAGCAGAGCCGGGCGGCCCACTAGACAGCTGGCGGCGGCGCCGCTCGCCAGGGCCGGTTTCAGCAGGGCGACAAACCCGGTATCGCGTCGAGCAATTCGGCGGTGTAGGGATGGCGGGGCCGGGAAAAGACCGTCGCGGTCTCGCCGGTCTCGACGATCCTGCCTTCACGCATGATCGCGACCCGATCGCTGACCTGGCTCACCACGGCGAGGTCGTGCGACACGAACAGCATCGCGAGATTGCGCTCGCGGCGCAGCCCATCGAGCAGCGCGAGGATCTGCGCCTGGATGGAGACGTCGAGTGCCGATGTCGGTTCGTCGCAGACCAGCAAGGCGGGTTCCGGCGCCAGCGCCCGGGCGATCGAGATCCGTTGGCGCTGCCCGCCCGAGAACTGGTGCGGGTAGCGCGCCGAATCCGCCGGTTCGAGGCCGACCTGCCGAAGCAGCGCTTCGATCCGCGCGGCGATCGCTCCGCGTTCGGTCGCGATCCCGGCCAGCTGGATCGGCTCGGCCAGGGTCCGGGCGACGGTCCAGCGCGGATTGAGGCTCGCATGGGGATCCTGGAAAACCATCTGCGGCGCGAG
>DAIMFM010000314.1:0-2801 GCA_036724585.1 Burkholderiaceae bacterium
AAGCCCTTCATGGCGCTGGCGGTGCTGGCCAACAAGGTACGCACCCCCGACGAAGTCATCTGGGACCCGGGCTACTTCAAGCTGGGGCGCCACCGCTTCCGCGATTCCCACGCCGGCGGGCGCGGCTGGGTGGACCTGCGCAAGGCCATCGTGAAGTCGTCCGACACCTATTTCTACAAGGCCGCCTACGAGATGGGCGTGGACGCGATCCACGACTACATGGTGCCCTAGGGATTCGGGCAGCTCACCGGCATCGTCCTCGTCAACGAGTCGCGCGTCATCCTGCCCTCCTCCGACTGGAAGATGCGCCGCTACAAGCAGCGCTGGCTGCCGGGCGAGACGCCCTCGGTCGGCATCGGCCAGGGCTACAACGCCTTCACGATCCTGCAGCTCGCCCATGCGACCGCGACGCTCGCCAACGGCGGCCGGTCGATCGCCCCGCGCCTGGTGCGCGAGATCGAGGATCCGCGCACCGGCGAGCGCCGGCCCGTCGAGCCGTCCGAGACCCACCAGATCCCCATCGAGCCGGCGCACCTGAAGCTCGTCCACGAGGCGATGGCCGAGGTCAACGTCACCGGCACCGGCCGGATCGCGTTCAAGGATGCCGAGTACGTGGCGGCGGGCAAGACGGGCACGTCGCAGGTGATCGGCATCGGCCAGCAGGAGAAGTACGACGAGGAGGCGATCGCCAGGCGCCACCGCGACCACTCGCTCTACATGGTGTTCGCCCCGCTCGAGGATCCGAAGATCGCGCTGGCGCTGATCATCGAGAACGCCGGCTTCGGCGCCGCCGCGGCCGCGCCGCTCGCGCGCAAGGTGCTCGACTACTACCTGCTCGGCAAGCTGCCGCCCGACACCGACCCGGCGGTGCTGCTGACGCCGCTCGAGGAGGCCGAGATCGACGACACCCCACCCGAGCCCGTGGTCGACGAGGACGAGCTGCCGCCGATCCTGCCACCCGGGGCGATCGCGCCCAAGCGCCCGGCGCCACCGGCCCCGCCGCCGCCCTCGCGCCCCGAACGCGAGCCGACCGGCCCGATCGGCCAGCGGACCGACAACCTGCGGGAGCGCTCATGATCCTCAACGAACGCACCCCGGTCTGGCACTACCTGCGCCGGGCGTTCCGGGTCTTCGACCCGACGCTGCTGATCGGCATCGGCCTGCTGATTGGGCTCAGCCTGGTGACCATGCATTCGGCCGCCATCGAGTACCCCGGGCGCTTCGATGCGCACCTGCGCAACCTGCTGCTCTCGCTCGGCGTGATGGTCTTCGCGGCCCACCTGCCGATCGGCGTCTGGATGCGGGCGGCACCGCCGCTCTATCTCACCGGCGTCGCCCTGCTGGTGGCCGTCGCCCTGTTCGGCGACATCTCCAAGGGCGCGCGGCGCTGGCTCGACATCGGTATCACCCGGATCCAGCCATCCGAGATCCTCAAGATCGCCACCCCGCTGATGATCGCCTGGTACTTCCAGCGGCGCGAAGGCGCGCGCTACTGGTACGACTTCGTCATCGCGGCGGTGCTCGTGGTGGTGCCGGTGCTGCTGATCGCCGAGCAGCCCGACCTCGGCACCGCCATCCTCGTCGCCGCATCGGGCGTGTTCGTCATCTTCCTGGCCGGCCTGCCGTGGCGCGTGATCGGCCTGGCCTTCATCGGCGGCCTTGCCGCGCTGCCGCTGCTCTGGGCCGTGATGAAGGACTACCAGAAGCAGCGGGTGCTCACCCTGCTCGATCCCGAGGTCGATCCGCTGGGCAAGGGCTTCCACATCATCCAGTCCAAGATCGCGGTCGGCTCGGGCGGCATGTGGGGCAAGGGCTGGATGGAAGGCACCCAGACGCACCTGGAGTTCATCCCCGAGCGCACCACCGACTTCATCTTCGCGGTATTCGCCGAGGAGTTCGGCTTCGTCGGCGCCATGGTCCTGCTCGCCGTCTACCTGCTGATCGTCGGCCGCGGCCTGGTGGTCGCGGCCCAGGCGCCGAACGCCTTCATGCGCCTGCTGGCGGGCTCCCTGGCCCTGATCCTGTTCACCTACGCCTTCGTCAACCTCGGCATGGTCTCGGGTATCCTCCCGGTCGTGGGAGTACCTCTGCCTCTGATGTCATACGGCGGCACCGCCATGGTGACGCTCGGCTTCGGGCTCGGCCTGCTGTTCAACATCGCCAGCAGACGCCGGCCGCGTCCCATTCCCCCTTGAGGATCGTCTTTCCGCCATGGAAGTTGCGTTACTCATCGCGCTGATCGTCGCCAATGGCCTGTTCGCCATGTCGGAGATCGCGCTGATAACGGCCCGTCGGGCCCGTCTCGCCAAACTCGCCGTCGACGGCAACGGCTCCGCCGAAGCGGCACTCAAGCTCGCCGAGGACCCGAACCGCATGCTTTCCACGGTGCAGATCGGGAGCACCTCCATCGGCATCCTCATCGGCATCGTCGGCGAATCGGCGCTGGCCGGCCCCATCGCCGCATGGCTGGGCGGCTTCGGCATCCCGGTGGGCGTCGCCGGCCCGGTCGCCACCGCATCGGTGGTGATCGTCATCACCTACTTCACCATCGTGGTCGGCGAGCTCGTCCCCAAGCGGATCGGGCAGGTCGATCCCGAGACCATCGCGCGCCTGGTCGCGCGGCCCATGACCGTGCTCGCGACCCTGTCGCGGCCCTTCGTCTGGGCGCTGGCGGCCTCCACCGAAACCCTCCTGCGGCTGATGGGCGTCAACAACGAGAATGCGCAGCGGGTCACCGAGGAGGAGATCCACGCGATGATCGAGGAGGGCTCGAGCGCCGGCATCATCGAGCGCGACGAGCA
>DAIMFM010000315.1:0-2798 GCA_036724585.1 Burkholderiaceae bacterium
GCGCGGCGGGCGCCCCGGGACGGCCGATGCGGACGGCCGACCTCCCCCGGTGCACCAGGGCGGTGCATGCCGCGCCGGGCACCCGGTCCGCGCGCACGGCGCCGCCGCGTCCGGCACCGCCGTGGTGCGCCCGGGGGCCGAAAACACCCCGCGACAAGGCTGCGCGGCGCATGGCACGGCTCGTGCGTAAGGCAAGCCCGGCCGGGGACCTCCCGGCTTCCCGAAGCACCGGGCCCTTACTGGAGATACGGATGAAACGTGCCCTCATTGCAGCCGCCGTCGCCGGGCTGGTCGCCGCCGCGGCGGGACCGACGGCGGCTGCCGACGGTTCGCCCTTCTCGGCGAACGTCTCGATCGTCAGCGACTACAAGTTCCGCGGCCTGTCGCAGGCCAATGCCGAGCCGGCGCTCCAGGGCGGCTTCGACTATGCCCACCCGGGCGGCTTCTACCTCGGCACCTGGGCGTCGAGCATCAGCTGGCTCTCCGACGGCCAGCCGGATGTCAGCAGCAGCATCGAATGGGACTTCTACGGCGGCTACGCCGGCACCGTCGGCGTTATCTCGACCTGGCAGCGGAATTCCCGCTCGCGAGCGGCTTCACCCTGGGGGCGCACGTCGGCCACCAGAAGATCAAGGGCATGGCCGGCCCCTGCGACAAGTACGTCGACTACAGCGTGGGCGTCTCGAAGCCCCTGGGCGGCTTCGACTTCGGCCTGAACTACGTCGACACCGACTACGACGACCAGTGCATGACCAATGCCTTCGGCGAGAAGCTCGGCAAGGGCACGGTCGTGCTGTCCGTCGGCAGGTCCTTCTGAGCGAGCACGCACGGGCGGCGGGCTCGACGCGCCGCCCAAGGGAGAAAACCATGAAACTCATCACCGCCATCATCAAGCCGTTCAAGCTCGACGAGGTCCGCGAGGCGCTGTCGGCCATCGGCGTCCAGGGCGTCACCGTCACCGAAGTGAAGGGCTTCGGCCGCCAGAAGGGGCACACCGAGCTCTATCGCGGCGCCGAATACGTCGTCGACTTCCTGCCCAAGGTCAAGGTCGAGGCGGCGGTCGTCGACGAACTCGTCGACCAGGCCGTCGAGGCGATCGAGAACACGGCCCGTACCGGCAAGATCGGCGACGGCAAGATCTTCGTCTTCGACCTGGAGCAGGTCGTCCGCATCCGCACCGGCGAGACCGGCGCGACCGCGATCTGAGCGCGCCGCGCAAGTGGATCACGCAATGACGAACCCGATTCGCAAGCTGTGCCTGCCGGCGGCCCTGCTGTCGTTGCCGGCGCTCTCCCATGCCCAGGCCGTCGCCCCGGTGGCCGAGGCCGTGGTCCACAAGGGCGATGTCGCCTGGATGATGACCGCAACGCTGCTCGTGCTGTTCATGGCGATGCCGGGCATCGGACTGTTCTATGGCGGCATGGTCCGCGCGAAGAACACGCTCTCGGTCCTGATGCAGGTCACGATCGTGTTCTGCATGATCGCGCTGCTGTGGGCCGTCTATGGCTATTCGGTGGCCTTCACCGAGTCGACGCCGTACTTCGGCTCCTTCTCCAAGCTGTTCCTGTCCGGCGTGACGGTCGAATCGCTCGCCGATACCTTCAGCGATGGCGTGAAGCTGCCCGAGTTCGTGTTCGTCGCGTTCCAGTGCACCTTCGCCGGCCTCACCTGCGCGCTCATCGTCGGGTCGCTGGCCGAGCGCATCCGCTTCAGCGCGCTGCTTCTGTTCTCGGTGCTCTGGTTCACCTTCAGCTACCTGCCGATCGCCCACATGGTGTGGGGGCCGGGCGGGATGCTGCTCGAGGACGGCGCACTCGACTTCGCGGGCGGCACCGTGGTGCACATCAACGCCGGAGTGGCCGGCCTGGTCGGTGCCTGGATGCTGGGCAAGCGGGTCGGCTACGGCCGCGACATCCTGGCGCCGCATTCCCTGCCCCTGACCCTGGTCGGCGCCGCGATGCTGTGGGTGGGCTGGTTCGGCTTCAACGCCGGCTCCAACCTCGAGGCCACCAGCGGCGCGGCGCTCGCACTCGTCAATACCCTGTTCGCGACGGCCGCGGCCACGGTGGCCTGGACCCTCGGCGAATGGCTGCTCAAGGGCAAGCCCTCGATGCTGGGCGCCGCATCCGGCGCGATCGCGGGGCTGGTGGCGATCACCCCGGCCTGTGGCTCGGTCGGCGTGATGGGCGGGATCGTCATCGGCGCGGCCGGCGGCCTGGCCTGCCTCTGGGGCGTCAACGGCCTGAAGCGGATGCGGGGCGCCGACGACTCGCTCGACGTGTTCGGGGTCCACGGCCTCGGCGGCATCGTCGGCGCGATCCTGACCGGGGTGTTCTCGGCCCCGGGCCTGGGCGGGACCGGCGGGCCCGACTTCTCGATCGGCGCCCAGCTCTGGATCCAGGTCTTCGGGGTGCTGGTGACGATCGTCTGGAGCGGCGTGGTCTCCTTCGTCGCCTACAAGATCGCCGACCTGGTGTTCGGCCTGCGGGTCTCCGAGGAGGAGGAGCGCGAGGGCCTCGACCTCACGACGCACGGCGAGGCCGCGTACCGCCGCTGAGCCGACCGGGTCCGGGGCGCGCGCCCCGGGCCATCCGGGATTCCAGGGTGCATGGGGGTGGCCACGGGCCGCCCCCGCGTCGTTGCCGGCCGCCTCGCGGCGGCTTGCGTGCGGCCCCCGCATGCCGTCGTCGCCGGTGCCGCCATGCGGGGCGCCGGGACGGGCACGCGATAGAATCGACGATCGTCACCCCGGATATCCAGATGGTTCCGCACCTCATTACCGCGCTGAAAGGGCCGTT
>DAIMFM010000316.1:0-984 GCA_036724585.1 Burkholderiaceae bacterium
CTTCCTGGCGCAGAACGTCCGCACCACCGACTTCGAGGACCCGGTGTTCGATGCCTACCGGATCCGCGAGATCAACGGGGTGCCGGTCGCGGTCATCGGCCAGGCCTTTCCCTACACGCCCATCGCCAATCCGCGGCACCTGGTGGCCGACTGGAGCTTCGGGATCCGCGAGGCCGAGATGCAGGCGGTGGTCGACGAGGTGCGCGGCAAGGGCGCGCAGGTCGTCGTCGTGCTATCCCACAACGGCATGGACGTCGACCTCAAGATGGCCTCGCGGCTGCGCGGCATCGATGCCATCCTGGGGGGCCATACCCACGACGGCGTTCCCCAGCCCACGGTGGTGTCCAACCCGGGTGGCAGGACGCTCGTGACGAACGCCGGCTCCAACGGCAAGTTCCTCGGCGTGCTCGACTTCGATGTGCGCGCCTGCCGGTGTTCTCGAACCTGCTGCCCGCCGACCCGGACATGGCCGCCCTGATCGAGCGGGTCCGCGCGCCCTGGCGCGAGAAGCTCGAGGAGGAACTGGCGGTGTCGGACACGCTGCTCTATCGGCGCGGCAATTTCAACGGCAGCTTCGACCAGCTCATCCTCGATGCCCTCATGGACGCCAAGGATGCCGAGGTCGCCTTCTCGCCGGGATTCCGGTGGGGGACCACGGTGCTGCCGGGGCAGTCCATCACCCGCGAGCACCTGATGAGCCAGACCGCGATCACCTATCCCCAGACCACCGTCACCGACATGAAGGGCTCCTTCATCAAGACGATCCTGGAGGACGTTGCGGACAATCTCTTCAATCCCGATCCCTACTACCAGCAGGGCGGGGACATGGTGCGGGTCGGCGGGCTGAGCTATACCTGCCGACCCCGCGAGGAAATGGGCCGGCGCATCGACGACATGCGCATCGACGGCGTGCCGGTCGAGGCGGACAAGACCTATCGCGTGGCGGGCTGGGCCCCGGTTGCCGAAGGCGCCGGCGGCGAGCCG
>DAIMFM010000316.1:994-2795 GCA_036724585.1 Burkholderiaceae bacterium
CCGTGCCCATCCCCGGGTGTCCCCACGCCGGATCAACCAGCCGACCCTCGTCGGTGTCGACGGCAATCCGGGCATGGCCTGAAGGAGGCTCGACATGAAGCGACGACCACTCCCGCGCGCGCCGATCCGGGCGGCGCTTGCCGCACTTGCGCTGGTGCTCCTGCCCGGCGCGGGCCAGGCGGCGGACCCGCCGGTTCTCTCGACCACCCGGCAGCTGACGCTCGAATCGGCGAAGCTCGCGGCCGACGCCGCGCTCGAGGCCTGTCGCAGCCAGGGGGCGACCGTCGCCGTCGCGGTGACGGAACGGTCGGGCCTGCCCCTGGTGATGCTGCGCGATCCGCTCGCGGGCATGCATACGCCGGACACCGCGCTCGCCAAGGCGCGGACCGCGATCAGCTTCAAGAGCTCCACCAGCGACCTGCTGCGCGCGACCGGGCCCGACACGCCCAATGGCGGCATACGCCACCTGCCCGGCGTCGTGGTGCTCGGCGGCGGGCTGCTGGTGGAAGCCGCCGGCAGCGTCGTCGGTGGCATCGGCGTCTCGGGCGCACCCAGCGGGCAACTCGACGAGGACTGCGCCCGCGAGGGGATCGAAGCGATCTCCGACATGCTCGAGTTCGGCTGAGGCCGGGCCATGGCGATCCCGCCCATCCTGCGCCGCGGGGCGACGCTCCTGTGCGCCTGCCTGTGCATGGCGTCGGGCCCCGCGATGGCGACGTCGCCGGCGCCGGAGCGGGCGGCCCGAGAGTTCGAGCCCGTCGGCGTGGCGATCGAGCCGATCCGGGTGACCGAGCGCGTCTACTACGTGCGCGGCCAGGCGGGCATGGTCTCGACCGAGAACGAAGGCTTCAATTCGAACGCCGGCTTCGTGGTCACCGACGATGGCGTGGTCGTCTTCGATGCGCTCGGCACGCCGGCGCTCGGCGCCGCCCTGCTCGACGTGATCCGGTCGGTGACGGAGCAGCCCGTGCGCCGGGTCATCGTCAGCCACTATCACTCGGATCATTTCTATGGCGTCCAGGCGTTCAAGGCGGCCGGCGCCGAGATCTGGGCCCACGAGGCCGTACGGGCGTATCTCGCCACGGAGGCGCCGGCCGCCCGCCTGGCCGAGCGGCGTCGATCGCTGTCGCCGTGGGTCAACGAGGCCTCGCGCATCGTCGCCCCCGATCGCTACCTCCGCGGCACCACGCCCTTCGCGCTGGGCGGCATCGACTTCACCATCCTCCCGGCGGGCCCCGCACACACGATCGAGGACATCATGCTGCTGGTCGAGCAGGAGTCGGTACTCTTTGCCGGCGACGTCATGTTCGCCGGCCGGGTGCCCTTCGTCGGCGACGCCGACTCGCGCGCCTGGCTGGCCGCGCTCGATCGCCTGGCCGAGATCGCGCCGCGCCATGTCATCGTCGGCCACGGGCCGCATTCGGACGACGCCCCCGCCGACATCGACCTCACCCGCCGCTACCTGCGCTACCTGCGACAGACGATGGGCGCGGCGGTCGAGGAACTGGAGACCTTCGAGGAAGTCTACGGGCGTACCGACTGGACGGCCTTTGCCCATCTGCCGGCTTTCGAGGCCGCCAACCGGGGCAACGCCTACAATACCTATTTGCTGATGCAGCGCGAGGCCCTGCAGGCCGGCCACTGAACGCGCGAGCAACGCAACCCGTCCCCGGGCATGCGCCTTGCGCCGGCGGTCGTTGCAACCGGACATAGCGGGCTGGCGGTCGCGTCCGTACGGCCCTGTCTTCCCATCCCTTCCAGGCCACCTGGAGAAGGAGCCGAACGCCCCCGTGTGTGGAAT
>DAIMFM010000317.1:0-2769 GCA_036724585.1 Burkholderiaceae bacterium
GCGGTCACCGTGACCGAAGCGGGCCTGCCCACGGACGTACGCACCGAGTTCGCGCGGATCCGCCATGATCGCGAGACAACCCAGTTCTGGACGACGATGGGCCTCACCTTGGCGCAGGTGGCAGCGGTCTTCATTCCAGTAGTGGGGCCAGCGATCGCGGTCGGAATCGGCGTGGCGAGCACCGCGATCGACCTTGAAAACCTCATCGATCGCATCGACCTCGCGCAGGCATCGATCGACCCTGAGGGTGAGATGCTCGGCGCGAGCGCGCCCGGCGCATTTGACTACACCATGGCCGCGCTGCAGGTGATCCTAACCGTGGCCGACATCGGCGCTCTGGCAGCGGAGTTGCGGGGTGCAAGCCGCGCTGGCCTCGCCGCGCCCGAAAGGTCGCCCGACGTCGAGGTCGGCGGCACCGGGCGCGCCGCCTCGGAGGCCCGCCCTCCAATCGACGAGTTGCCGCCAGGGCGCGCAGCAGGCACGAGCGCCAGCGAACGCGCCAGAGTGCTGGACGAGACCGCGGAGCTCGAAGGTCCGCAGCTGACACCGCCGCAGCGCGCTGTCGAGATCGAGGCCGTTCAGCGCGGAGAGGCGCGGCCGTCGACGGCGCCGGGTTACGTCGATGAGGTGGTGCTCGAGAATGGCCACACATGGCGTCGGCGCGCCGACGGCACCTGGTGCCGCTTCTCCGGCGGCCCCAGTCTGTGCGGCACGCAGATTCCCGGCGTGCCGCCCGGGGGCGCGACCGGCCATCCCCCACTGCCCAGCTTCAACCGCAATCACCGCGCACGGCTACGCCGACTCGGCGACCGGCTCGATGCCCACGGCCTGTCCTGGGAGGACATCGGCCTTGGTAGCGACGCAGACGTCGCGACCCATTTTGCAGGCCGGAGCGACATCCCGGAGGGCATCGCGGAACTCGAGGCGCGTGCGGCCCGTCGCATCGACGAATCGGGCGTGCATGCCGAACTGCGCCTGCCCCGGGACCGCACGGCAGGCGCAGCCGATACCGACAACGCCGGCTCGGGCATACGCATCGACCCGGAGAATCCGACGCCCGAGGGCCACCGCATTCCACGCGCTGATGGTGCGTGGGACGGCGAGCCGGGAAACTCCCCGTGGCTGTCCGACAACCTGGAGGTCTATCAGATCACGCAGGGGGAACCCATCCCGTTCATCAATGGCGAGCCGGCCCTGGTGCGCTGGGCGGAAGAGGGGGTGATCCTGGGCAACATGACGGGCATCAACACCGTCGATTTCGCCGCTGCCGACCGCGCCCTGATGCGCCAGTATCCCGGCCGCTGGCCCAACCAGACTGCGGTCAAGAATTGGCGCAGAAGCGCACGCCTGACCTGGCACCACGAGCCGGACCTGGAGACGATGACCCTGGTACCCATGGCGCTGCACGGCAATCTACCGCACTTGGGCGGCGCATCGCCGGCGCGCCGCGGCATGCGGCCGGAGCGAGTGCCGGTGCTCGGCACGCATCCACTCTAGGCATCGTCGACGCGGGGACGGGTACCCGCACCGACGATGCATCGGTACCGATAACGACGGAGGACGGCCATGACCTTCAAGTCCCGCCAAAGTCCCACGCGCCCCACGGCGCGGAGTGGCAAGCGCACATCGTCGGGTGGCAGCGGCAGCGGCACACCGCGCTACCTGCTCGCCCAGCAGGTCCGCGTCCGCGCGCGACCGCATGCTGATGACGCCGCGGAGCGGGAGGCGGACAGGGTCGCCGCTGCCTCACTGGAAAGTCCCGGCGCTGGCCGCGTCGGCGAGCGAGTTGCCTCTCACGCTCATGCCACGCAGTGGCCGACGATCGGGAGCGGCGGCCTTGCAGTGCCTGCAGAGCACGCCTCACGGGCGGTGAGCGGTCCCGGCGTGCAGGACGCGCGCATCCACACCGACAGCCGCGCCGCGCAGCTCGCCGGCAGCCTCCACGCCAACGCCGTCACCCTCGGCCGCGACATCTTCTTCGCCCCCGGCCGCTACGCGCCGGGCACACCGGCCGGCGACCGCCTGCTGGCCCACGAACTCGCCCACGTCGCCCAGCAGCAGGGCGAGCCTCGCGCGCTGCAGTGCGACCTGATGCAGAGCATGCCGGTGACGCTGGGCGTGTTCGAGATCGGCATGGCGACCCAGGCCGCGCCGCCGGGCCTGTCGGGCACGATTGCCTTCCACCCCGACCCGAACGGCCCCTATTCCGCCGAGATCGGGCTCGTGCAGGCGGTCAATGCGACCGACGTCGCGGGGACGACGACCCCGGCCTCGGGCGCGCCGGTGGACTGGAACAACATGGTCGATGCCAACACCGGCGTTGCCGGCACCGAGGCCGGGCGCATGGAGCAGATGACGCAGGGCACGCCAGGCGGCGCGCCCGCGGGCTGGATGATCGACAACCTGCCTTCGGCCACCCCGCGCGGCGAGGCCGGTTCGCCCAACTACATCGAGCATTTCGGCATCGGCGGCGACAACCAGTACGGCTGGCTGCGCTCGCCGACCGACTTCGGCCCGGCCTCGCTGTTCGACTTCCCCAGCCTGTCCTTCGACAGCGACCTCGACTTCGAGACGGTGGCCAAGGGCACGGACAACCAGACGATCTACGGCGCAATCTCGTGGGGCTTCCAGATCCGCGCCGGCGCCGTGCAGGGCGAGTATGCCCATGTCGAGGACCAGGCCTCGCCGGTATTCGAGGAGGCGCTCGAGCGCTTTCGCGGCTACTACGTGCACGAACCGGTGGTGCTGTACTTCGACACCAACCAGGAC
>DAIMFM010000318.1:0-2763 GCA_036724585.1 Burkholderiaceae bacterium
GGGCCCGGCTCCCGATGCCGCGCCGACGGGGACGGCCGAGACGGCGCCCGCGGTGCCCTTCGGCCTCGCCGCGCCGCCGATCACCGCCGCGCTCGCGAACGATTCCACGCAGCGCATGGCCGCCAATGCCCTCGCATCGCCCGATGCGGTGCCCGACGCCTTGCCCGGGCCCGAGGCGAAGCCGGCGCGGACGGCGCCCGAGCCTGCGACGACCGCGGCCGCCGTGCCCGGCAACCTGGAGACCGGCTCGTGGCCGGCATCGCCCGCCAGCGATGCCCGCGCCGCCATGGCGACGCAGGCGTGCTTCGACCTGCGCGGGCTCGACGCGGTGCGAGCCGAGGCGGCCCGCGAGCAGCTCGAAGGGATCGGCGCGGCCAGCATCGAGGAGGTGGGGGTTGAAAACCGCAGCGGCTACATCGTGTACCTGCCCGCATTCGAGACCGTCGAACTCGCCCAGGCCCGCATCGCGCAGCTGCGCGAACAGGGCGTGCGCGACATCTACCTCGTCCTGGATGGCACGTATCGCCTGGCGATCTCGCTCGGCGTGTTCAATCGCATGGACAGCGTGGAGCTGCTGCTCGGGGAACTGCGCGCGCGCGGCGTCGAGGACGCCCAGGTCGGCTACGTCAATCCGGCGGCGACGCGCATGACCCTGCGGGTCCGCGGGCCCGAGGACCTGCTCGACGAAGCGCAGGTGCGCGCCATCGCCAACCTGCGCGGCGGCCAGCTCGCGCGCTGTCCCTGAGCCGAAGCCGCCCGAGGCAGGCTGGCCGGCAGGCTAGCTACGGATGCGGCCGAGCAACTCGGTCGTCGAGCGCTCGTAGCGAAACGGGATGGAATGGACGCTGCCGCCGCGGGCGCGGACCTCGTCGGCGCCCACGATGTGCTCGATCGGCCAGTCGCCACCCTTGACCAGCACTTCGGGCTCGATGCGCTTGATCAGCGCCAGCGGGGTGTCGTCCTCGAACCAGGTGACGCACTGGACCGATTCGAGCGCGGCCACCACCGCAAGACGGTCGGCGAGCGGATTGATCGGTCGGTCCGCATCCTTGCCGAGCCGGCGCACGGAGGCGTCGCTGTTGATCGCGACCACGAGGCAGGCGCCGAGCGCCCGGGCCTCGGCGAGGTACGTGACATGGCCGCGGTGGAGGATGTCGAACACCCCGTTGGTGAAGACGAGGGGCCGTGGCAGGTCGGCCAGCAGCGCGCCGATGTGCTCGGGGTCGATGATCTTGCGCTCGAAGGGCACGAAGGCGCTGTTCATGCGATCACCGTCGGTTCGTGCAGGATGCGCTCGATCAAGTCGTTCTCCCGGATCGGCATGGACGCCGCGAAATCGCCCTGGATGCTCCCGAAGCTACCGGAAGTCCGTGACGGGACGCGTATCGCGGTGACCACAGTCGGGAATCGGCCGACGGCTGGCCGTTCACGGGTTTTCGCGTACGAGCAGCGTCAGTACGCCACTGTGGCCATGGACCCGGCCCCCGGCGATCTCGCCGTTGGCGAAGAAGCCGAAGATCGGGATGTCGCCGAGGTTGTGGCGCAACACCTCGAGCTCGGCCTCGGCCGAGCCGAAGAGCGCCGGTCGCGAGGCGCAACTCACGTAATGGGCCCCGATGACCTCCAGGTCCTCGCTTTCGACTTCATCGCGCAGTTCGGTGCAGACCCGGATCAGGTCGGCGTGGGCGGAGCGCAGGTCGCGGGTGCAGAACACCGCATGGTCGCCGCTGCGCGGCGTGTCGGCGATGGCCAGGATGCGGTGCGTCGGGTCGATGCCGACGAGCTGGCGCACCGTGTAGTCGCCGAAGCCCACCCGGCCCCGTTCGGACTGGTCCGACAGTCCGACCAGCAGGCCGCGCCGCAGTTCGTGCGCCGGCAGCGCCCGCAGGATCTCGTCGCCATCGGTCGAGCGGCGTACCTCCTCGGGGACGCCGAGGTCGGACAGCAGCACGTCGAGCGCCGGCTCGCCGTCGAGCATCTGGATGTAGTGCGAGGTGCAGTGCGAGATCACGTGCTCGCGGGCGAGCGGGCGGCAGCCCTGGGTCAGCCGTGAGCGCAGGCCCACTTCGCCGTTGAAGACGATGCCGCTGCAGGCTTCCTCGAACATCGTGTTGCCTGCGTACTGGGCGGAGCGGCCACCCGCGTCGTCGCCCGCCACCAGGCCGCCGACGACGTTCGCGAAGCGGGCCGCGCAGCGATCGATGGTGTCGGCGATCTCGTCGAGGCCGGGCGATACATGCAGCAGCGCCGTGCTCGAGAGGGCCTGCCGCGGCCGGGTGCCCGTGCCCGTCGGCTGCCATTGCCCCGGCGGCACGGGCAGCAGCGCGACGAGGAGCGCGGGGGAATCGGGATCGAGTTCGGCGTCGATCCCGAAGACCGCCGGGACCACCGCGCCGTACCAGTCGACCCGGGGCAGCAGTTCGCGCGCATGGGCGAGCGCCAGCCTCGCCGAGCATGGCGATCGCCCGCTCGAGGCCGTCGCAGGCAGCGGCGTCCAGCGCATGGCCGACCGCGACCCGCAGCATGGTCTAGGGCTCCGGGGCGCACGCTTGCGCCCGCCTGCGCCGCCCGTCCCCGTACCGTCGGTCTTCGCGTCATCGGCTGCGGCCGGGCGCGTACGCCGGGCCGGCGCGGCCCCCTTGCCGGTCGTCGACGCCGGTGCTTGCGGAGCCGTCCCGGCGCCCTCGCCGGCTGCGGCCATGCCGCCGACCGCGGCGCCCGCGAGCTGCTGGAACTGCTGGTTGAGCATGTTCCACCAGGCCT
>DAIMFM010000319.1:0-331 GCA_036724585.1 Burkholderiaceae bacterium
CGGTGGGCGTGGCCACGATCAGGCCGTCGGCGCGCTGGCTGTACATGAACACGCCATCGACGGCGACCTCGAGCTCGATCATGCCGGAGCGCGACGAGCGGCTGACGACGACGTCGTTGAGGGCCAGGTCCGACCACACCGTTTCGCCGTCGCGCACCGCGCGCGAGGTGATCAGCGTGCGGTCCTCGGCGTCGAACTTGCCGTCGAGGATGGCGCCGAGCGCGGAGCGCCAGGCGTCGAGCGCGATGTCGGTGATGAACCCGAGCCTGCCATGGTTGATGCCGACCAGGGGCACGCCGTCGGGCGCGAGGCGCCGCGCGACGCCCAGCAT
>DAIMFM010000319.1:341-2716 GCA_036724585.1 Burkholderiaceae bacterium
GTGCCGTCGCCACCGATCGCGACCGCGAGGTGGGCGGACTTGCCGATCTCGTCCATGCTGGCGCTCTTGGCGCGGGGATCGTGCACGGAGCCGGCGGTGTCGGCCGCGAGGAGGACGGCGACGCCGCGCGCGGAGAGGAAGCGGGAGATGGCGGAGATGGTCGCCCCCAGGCCGGCCGTCTGGTAGCGGCCGATAAGGGCCACGCAGCGAAAGGGGGACGCGGTCTCCATGCGCGCGATTAGACCATATCGGCGCGCGCCGCGTCGCCCTCCATGCGGCCTGCGCCCTTGGTGTCGGTCGCCGTGGAAGGCCGGCTCAGCGGTGCACCAGGACGGGGATCTGGCAGTGGTTCAGTACCTTGGAGGTCTCGCTGCCGAGCAGCAATCCCTTGATCCCGCCGTACCCGTGGGAGGCCATGACGATCAGGTCGCAGCGATGCGACTTGGCGACCCGGATGATCGCCTTGTGGACCGAATGATCGAACTCGCTCACCGTTTCGCAGGGCACGCCGGCAGCGGCGGCCGCCTCGGCGATCTCGTCGAGGATCTTGGACGACGCTTCCTGGACCAGCTTGTCGTACTCGGTGGGATTGTGCAGGAAGGCCGCGGGGACCTCGCCGGCGATCGGCGGCTGGTACGGAGGTTGCACGTTGAGCGCCGTCACCTTGGCGCCGAAGTCGCGGGCCATGCGCAGGCCGGCCTTGACTGCCTTTTCGGACAGGGACGACCCGTCGCTGACAACAAGGATCGATCGATACATGTCTTGCGGCTCCGAAGAGGTGTCGGGGACGACCCGTCGCCGCCGGGCTTGCCCGTCGGCCCAGTATAGAATGGCGCCCCTGCCGGCGGGCCGTGGCGACCGTGAAATCGCGTAGGGCGGCGCAAGCCAACGCCCGACCCGGGTCGCGAAGCCCGGGCCCGACGACCAATAGGAGTGCCGATGCAGATCCTGATGGCCGGCGTCATCGTGCTGGGGGCCGTGTCCCACTGGCTCGCCTGGCGCTTCAAGCTGCCCTCGATCCTCTTTCTCCTGCTCATCGGCATCGTCGCCGGCCCGGTGGCCGGCGTGCTCGATCCCGACCTGATCCTGGGCGAGGCGCTCTTTCCGCTCGTCTCGCTGTCGGTCGCGGTGATCCTGTTCGAGGGCAGCATGACCCTGCGCTGGTCGGACCTGCGCGGCATCGGCCCGGCCGTCTGGGGGCTGAGCACCCTCGGCGCGGCGATCACCTTCGTGCTGGTGGCCGTCGCCGCCCATGGGCTGCTCTCGTTGTCGTGGCCGGTGTCCGCGCTGCTCGGCGCGATCCTGTCCGTGACCGGGCCGACGGTGGTGGTGCCCATGCTGCGGGCGATCCGGCCGGTGCCGAGCGTGGGCAATACCCTGCGCTGGGAAGGCATCATCGTCGATCCCCTCGGCGCGATGCTCGCCGTCCTCGTCGCCGAATTCTTCCGCACCCAGTCGGTGGACTCGGTCGGGCTCGCCATCGCCCGGCTGGTCGGCTCGGGCCTCGCCTGCGGCCTGGTGGGCGCGTTCGGCCTCGCCTTCCTGCTGCGCCGGCATCTCGTGCCCTGGTTCCTGCGCAATGTGGTTGCGCTCGCCTTCGTGCTGGCCAGCTTCGCGGTGGCGAACCATTTCGCCCATGAGGCAGGCCTGCTCGCCGTCACGGTGATGGGCATGGCGCTGGCCAACATGCGCCAGGTCAACATCGACGACATCTTCGACTTCAAGGAGAGCCTCACGCTGCTCTTGGTCGCGGTGTTGTTCATCGTGCTGGCCGCCCGGCTCGATTTCGCCGAGTTCCGCCTGCTCAACTGGGGGCTGCCGTTCTTCCTCGTCGCGGTGATCTTCGTGATCCGGCCGATCGCGGTATTCGCCAGTACCTTCTTCTCGCGCCTCACGGTGCGTGAGAAGCTCCTGGTCAGCTGGATCTCGCCGCGCGGGATCGTCGCCGCGTCGGTCGCGTCCCTGTTCGCCCTGGACATGCAGCGACGCGGCGTGCCCGGCGCCGAACAGGTGGTGCCGGTGACCTTCTCGGTGATCATCGCGACCGTGGTCCTGCAGAGCGCCACCGCCGGCCGCCTCGCCAACCGGCTCGGGCTGGCCATTCCCGATCCCCGCGACGTGATCATCGTCGGCGCCGGCGAGCCCAATCGCGCCTTCGCGCGCAAGCTCAAGAACGCCGGCTACGGGGTGCTGCTCGCGGATACCGACTGGGCCGAGGTCCGCAAGGCGCGGATGGCGGGGTTCGATGCCTATTTCGGCCGGATCGTCTCCGACCATGCCGAGATCCATCTCGACTACGGCAGCATCGGCTATCTCTTCGGGATGTCCCCGCAACGCGACCAGAACACGCTGGCGGCCCTGCATTTCCGGCCCGG
>DAIMFM010000320.1:0-1198 GCA_036724585.1 Burkholderiaceae bacterium
CCGACCATGGCGAATCACTCGGCGAACACGGCCTGTTCCTGCATGGCGTGCCCTATGCGATCGCGCCGATGCAACAGACCCGGGTCCCGATGATCTTCTGGAGCAGCGCGGGTTTCGAGCGAGCCGCGGGGCTGCAGGACGGCTGCCTGATGCCGGCGTTGCGCCACCAGGCCGCCAACGCCCTGGCCCATGACCAGCTGTTTCATACGGTGCTCGGCCTGCTCGACATCCGGACCGAGCTCTACGAACCCGCCCGGGACCTGGCAGGCGAATGCCGCGTCCCGCAGGCGGCGCGGTCATGAACAAACGCGGCGCTTCGCGCCCGCCGATCGTCATGCCGGGGAAGCGATCCCTTCGGTATCCACGTGGACTGCGAGCGCCCGGCCCAGCAAGGCCTCGACGGCAGCGACCACCTCGTCGACGGACACCTCGACACCCTTGTCGCCGAGGTTCCGGTGAGGAACGCTGCCGCCCACCCCGGAATGTTCGGCCGACGTCGCCCGGAAGATCGCCACCGTCGGCGCGGCGCAGGCGGCAGCCAGATGCGTGAGCCCCGTGTCGACCCCGATGACCAGCGCAGCGGAAGCCAGCACGCCGACCCAGTCGGCCAGCGCGAGCACCTTGCCGGGCACGATCGCGCCCGGAATGGCCGCCGCAAGCCGACGGGCGCGCTCCCGTTCCCGTGGGCTCCCCCAGGGCAGGAAGCATCGAACGCTTCGCTCCTGCAAGGCGCGACCGACGCCGATCCAGCGATCCTCCGGCCAGCATTTTTCCTCACCGGAACTGCCGTGGAGCAGGACCGCGAAGTCCGGCGCGATGATCGACCCAGGCACACCCGGCATTCGGCCCGTAACGCGCAAGCCATAGCTGGCTTCGCGCGCGGACAACGGATAGCCGCAAGACAGGGCCGCTTGCGCCCGGTACGCGGTTACGGCATCCAGGCCATCGAGCGCCGCCCTGGCAATCGTCCGTCGATACAGCCGGTCATAGTGACGCTCGCTCGTTGGCCCGCAAGCCAGCCCAACCGCCGGGCCGCGGGCGAGCCTCGCGACGAGCGCGCTCTTCATGCGGCTTTGCAGGTCCACCACGAGGTCGTAGCGGTGGCGTCGCAGTTCCCGGATGTCGCTCGCCAAGGCCCGGAGCCCCGCGACGTATCGCCGCTCCTTGCGGTACCGGCGCAACTCGAAGGGAATCACGC
>DAIMFM010000320.1:1208-2707 GCA_036724585.1 Burkholderiaceae bacterium
CGATCCCCGGGTGAAGCGCGACCAGGGCATCGCAGGGCCGCTCCACCGCCCAGTCGATGACGACCTCGGGCAGGGCGCCGCGGATGTCGTCGATGACCGGGAGCGCCTTGATCACATCGCCGAGCGAAGTCAGCTTGACGATCAGGATCCGCGGTCGGCGAAAGCCCCCTGCATCGGACACCTCGGCAAGGCGGGCAGGCGAAGGGGGTTTATCGACAGGGCGGGCGATCGGCATGCGGGGCATTGGATGCGTCCCGCATGAAGCCGACGTGATGCCGCGCTGAAGCCAAGCTGAAGGGACGAGCGACCTCGGCAGCGCAGTGTTCGGTTCTTGATGGAACTCAAGGTATCCGCGCAACTTCGGTGCTCTGCTCTATTGCAAGCTGGATCGGAGTCACGGCATGCGAGTCGTTGCGACAGTGATGCGGCAGCGGCAGGCCGACACGAAGGGAGCACCGTCATGAATCGCCAGGCCTTCCTGCGCCACGGCCTGCTGGTCGTGGCTCTTGCGCTGGCCGCCGGGTCCACCCTGGCCGATGACGACTGCGAGGCCCCGGTGCAGCAGTGGCAATCGCGCGAAGCCGTCCATCGGATGGCCGCAGCCCAAGGCTGGCAGGTACAGCGGCTCAAGATCGACGACGGCTGCTATGAAATTCGCGGCACGGATGCCCAGGGTCGCGCCTTCAAGGCCAAGATCGATCCGGAGACCCTGGAGGTGGTGAAGATCAAGCACAAGGACCGCGACCGCGCTCGAACGCGTGACTGCGGCCAGGACGAGTAGAGACGAGGAGAAAACCATGTCCAGGTCCCTTTTGACCATCGTGGCCGTCGCGAGCGCGCTGGCCCTGCCTTCCCTGGCCCACAGCCGCCAGGTCACGTTGACCGCCCAGCTCAGGAACTACGGTGGCGATGGCGCCTACCTGGCGGTCTACCTGACCGATGCCAAGGGCGCCTATGTCCGCACGCTGCGGGTGGCCGGGGGCAAGGCCAAGTATTACAAGCACCTGGCCGACTGGAACCGCCTGTCCGCCCGCGACGCCAAGCGCCTCGACGGCGTGACCGGCGCGAGCGTGGGCGCCGGGCGCTCCCTCGAAGTGACGGCCGAGCTCGCCGACGCGCTGATCGACGCCGGCTACGAGATCCGCATCGACGCCGCCGCGGAAGACATGCGGGACAGCCCCTCCGAGATCCGCGTGCCGCTGTCGACACAGAACGCCGGCAAGCCCCAGCCGGGGAAGCAGTACATACAGTCCCTGATCTACCAGCTGCCGTAGGACGCGCGCATGGGCTGGAAAGCCGTCCACCGCTGGCTGGGACTCGTCGCGGGCAGCCTGGCGCTGGTGCTCGGAATCACCGGCGCGCTCCTGGCCGTCGATCCGGTGCAGCAGGCCTGGCGAGCCCCCGCGGCACCGGCCGACCTGCCGGTCGCCACGCTGGCCGACCGGGTGCAGCGCGCCATGCCCGGCGTGGAGGAGATCCGCCACCTGCCCTCGGGCGCC
>DAIMFM010000321.1:0-2683 GCA_036724585.1 Burkholderiaceae bacterium
GGCGCACGATGTCCAGGTAGGGCATGCCCGGCTTGACCATCACCATGTCGGCGCCCTCGGCGATGTCGAGGCCGACCTCCCGCAGGGCCTCGTCGCTGTTGCCCGGATCCATCTGGTAGGTCTTCTTGTTGCCCCGACCGAGGTTGGCAGCCGAGCCGACCGCGTCGCGGAACGGGCCGTAGTAGGCGGACGCGTACTTCGCGGAGTACGCCATGATCCTGGTATGGATGAAGCCCTCGGCTTCGAGGGCCTGGCGGATCGCGCCGATCCGGCCGTCCATCATGTCCGACGGCGCGATGATGTCGACGCCGGCGCGTGCATGGGCCAGCGCCTGCTCGACCAGGATCGCCGTCGTGAGTACGTTGAGCACGTAGCCGGATTCGTCGAGCACGCCGTCCTGGCCATGGCTGGTGTACGGATCGAGCGCCACGTCGGTGAGCACGCCGAGCTCCGGAAAGCGCTGCTTGAGTCCCGCCACGGCGCGCGGGACCAGGCCTTCCGGATCGGTCGCGATGCGTCCGTCCGGCGTCTTGATCGCCGGGTCGATGGCCGGGAACAGCGCGAGCACCGGGATGCCGAGGGCCAGGCACTGTTCGGCGATGGGCAGCAGCAGGTCGATGCTGAGCCGTTCCACGCCCGGCATCGACGGCACCGCGGTCCGCTGCTTCGTGCCTTCATGGACGAAGACCGGATAGATCAGGTCGTCGGCGCCGAGGCGGGTCTCGCGCACCATCCGGCGCGAGAAGTCGTCGCGCCGCAGGCGCCGCATCCGCGTCGTGGGATAGGGGGACAAGGGGGGGAAGATGTCGTTGCTCATGCTTCGCCTCGCAGTTGCGCCGGTCCGGTTGCCGGCTCGGGATCGGACTGCCCCGGGACGCCATGCCCGGGGGCGGCTCGTACGTGCTCGACCCCTTCGGGGGGCTCCAGCCATGACGCGATCTGCGCGCGCGCCGCATCGAGGCCGGTGTCCCTGGTCGACGAGAACAGCAGCAGGCTGACCGGGTTGGGAAGGCCCAGCGCGGCGACCTGGTCGCGGGCTTCGTCGAGCGCCCGGCGCTGGTGCATCCGCGCGAGCTTGTCGGGCGATCCTGCGCAGCAGGTCGACATCGCGTTCCCCGACGAGGCGGCGGATGTCCACCATCTGGACCACGCCACGAAGCTCGGCCCGCGAGCCGAGGTAGCGGCCGGCCAGGGAACTCCACTGGCGGCGGACTTCGCCGGGCGCCACCGCATAGCCATAGCCGGGCGTGTCGACGAGGTAGCCGACGACGGGATCGCCGAGGCTGAAGTAGTTGAGCGCCTGGGTGCGACCCGGGGTGCGGCTCGCGAAGGCCAGCCGGTTGCGGTTGCACAAGCGGTTGATCGCGGAGGACTTGCCGGCGTTCGAGCGCCCCACGAACGCCACCTCCGGGATGCCGGTCGTCGGCAACTGATGGAGATGGGCGACCGTGGTGAGGAACTGCGCGGTGGACAGGAGCGGGGCGCTCATGCAAGGGCCTGCGTGCCTCGGGCGGGGGTCCCGTCGGCTTGGATGCGTCAAACCCCATATTGTACAATTGCGTGCTTTCGTATCGCCTTGTGTGCCTTTGCAGGCATGGCGCGCAAGGCGATGCGCGGCAATTTCGAACCGATGGAACCGAACAGGGGACCGGGAGTCGCCGGCGCTGTCCTGCCGGCCGGTTCGTCGGTGGAACCCAGAACAACCGGATTGGCGATGGCCCACAGTACAGCAAGCTTCCCGACGCAAATGCAGGCGTCTTCCCGAACGTCGCCCATCGTGCGCCTGCTGGCCGCCGCTGCCGTCGGCATCGCCGCCTCGGCGATGCCCGCCGCGGCGATCGCCCAGGACGACGCCAAGCCCGACCTGGCCGCCGGCGAGCAGATCGCAAGCACCGTCTGCGCCGCCTGCCACGGCGCCGACGGCAACAGCCCCACGGCGGCCAATCCCATCCTCGCCGGGCAGCACGCCGAATACCTCGCCAAGCAGCTGCGCGACTTCAAGCCGGTCGACGGCGCCGAGCCGGCGCGCCCCAGCGCCCTGATGACCGGCTTCGCCGCCGGCCTGTCCGAGGCGGACATCCGCAACGTCTCGGCCTATTTCGCCGCGCAGGAGCAGAAGCCGGTCACCGCGACCCAGAAGGATCTCGTGGAACTCGGCCGGGATATCTACCGGGGCGGCATCGCCGCCAAGGGCGTGCCCGCGTGCGCCGCATGCCACGGGCCGACCGGCTCCGGCATCCCGGTGCAGTACCCGCGGGTGCACGGGCAGTATGCCGAATACACCGCCGCCGAACTGACGAAGTTCCGCCAGGGCGAGCGCAACAACAACGAGCAGATGACCGATATCGCGGCGCGCCTGTCCGACGCCGAGATCCGCGCGGTCTCCGACTACATCGCCGGCCTGCGCTGAGGGCCTGTTGGCAGGCCGGGGCACCGGAGGCGTAAGCTGTAAGGGCGGTGAGCGATCACCGCCCTTTGTCTTTTCGTCGCCGGCTCCGGGCCGGGGCGGAAAGCGCACCTCATGGAGGCCGACGATGCTGATCAGGAAAACCGGCGGTCACCCCGTCCTGCCCTCGGAGATCACGCCCCGGGGCATCCACGCGCGTCGCCGCTACATCATCCGCGCCGCCGCCGCCGGCGGCGCCGCGGCGCTGCTGCCGGCGGCCGGTGCCCGCGCCAGGGC
>DAIMFM010000322.1:0-2655 GCA_036724585.1 Burkholderiaceae bacterium
TGGATGTTGGACGGGAAGATGTTGCGCGGGCTCACCGGCACGCCCATGCGCAGGATGGCGCGCGCGAAGAGCTCGTTGGCCGACGCCGACCCGGACCCGTTGACGTTCGCGAACTTGACGACGAAGTCGTTTACCGCGGTGATTGCATCGACCATTTCAGGCGGCCTCCGCGCTGACCCGGGGAGCGGTCCCGGCATGGGTCATCTCGATGAGGGTCTTGCGCATATCCCAGGCCCCGGTCGGACATCGTTCCGCGCACAGGCCGCAATGCAGGCAGACATCCTCGTCCTTGACCATGATCCGGCCGGTGGCCAGCGGCACCGAGACGTAGAGGTCCTGCTCGGTGTTCAGGGCCGGGGCGCGCAGGCGGGTGCGGAGATCCTCCTCGGTCCCGTCGGGGACGAAGCTGATGCAGTCGGTCGGGCAGATGTCGACGCAGGCGTCGCATTCGATGCAGGCCGGCGCCGAGAAGACGGTCTGCACGTCGCAGTTCAGGCAGCGCTGCGCCTCGTGCCAGGCGGTCTCGGGGTCGAAGCCGAGCTCGACCTCGACGCGGATGTTGGCCAGGGCCTTGTTGGCATCGGCCCATGGCACCTTGAACCGGTTGGCCAGCGAGACCTCGTTGTCGTAGCTCCACTCGTGGATGCCCATCTTCTGGCTGGTCATGACCATTCCCGGCGGCGGCCGGTCGGTGATGTCCTCGCCACTCAGGAACAGGTCGATGGAGATCGCGGCGTCGTGGCCATGGGCCACCGCCCAGATGATGTTCTTGGGCCCGAGCGCGGCATCGCCGCCGAAGAAGACGTGCGGCAGCGAGGACTGCAGGGTCGTTTCGTCGAGCTTCGGCATGCCCCAGCGGTCGAACTCGATGCCGCAGTCCGGCTCGATCCAGGGGAAGGCGTTCTCCTGGCCGATCGCCATGAGGACGTCGTCGCACTCGACGATCTCGTCGGGTTCGCCGGTGGGCACGAGGCTGCGGCGGCCGTTCTCGTCATAGCGCGCCTCGACCCGCTCGAAGCGCACGCCGGTGAGGCGGCCGTTGTCGTGCAGGAACTCCTTGGGCACCCGGTAGTCGAGGATCGGGATGCCTTCGTGCATCGCGTCCTCCTTCTCCCAGGGGCTCGCCTTCATCTCGTCGAAGCCGGAGCGCACGATCACGCGGACATCCTGGCCGCCGAGGCGACGGGCGGTCCGGCAGCAGTCCATGGCGGTATTGCCGCCGCCCAGCACCACCACACGGCGCCCGATCTTGGTCGTGTGCTCGAAGGCGACCGAGGCGAGCCAGTCGATGCCGATATGGATGTTGGCGGCCGCTTCCCGGCGACCCGGGACGTCGAGGTCGCGCCCGCGCGGCGCGCCGCTGCCGACGAAGACCGCATCGAAGCCCTCGTCGAGGAGACGCTTCATCGAGTCGACGCGCTCGCCGGCGCGCAGCTGCACGCCGAGATCGAGGATGTAGCCGACCTCCTCGTCGATTACTTCCTCGGGCAGGCGGAAGTGGGGAATCTGGCTGCGGATGAAACCGCCGGCGGCCGGATCCTGCTCGATGATGGTGACGTCGTAGCCGAGCGGCATCAGGTCGCGGGCCACGGTCAGCGAGGCCGGGCCGCCGCCGACGCAGACCACCCGCTTGCCGTTGGAGGGGCCGCGCACCGGCAGGCGGGCGCGGATGTCCTCCTTGAAGTCGGCCGCGACGCGCTTGAGCCGGCATATCGCCACCGGCTCGGCGCGACCGCCGGTGACTTCCGGGTCCTCGACCCGGCTACGCCGGCAGGCCGGCTCGCAGGGCCGGTCGCAGGTCCTGCCGAGGATGCCGGGGAAGACATTGGATCGCCAGTTGATCATGTACGCATCGGCGAAGCGCCCCTGCGCGATCAGGCGGATGTACTCGGGAACTGGGGTGTGTGCCGGACATGCCCACTGGCAATCGACGACCTTGTGGAAGTGTCGTGGATTGCCAATATCCGTGGCTCGCATTACGTCTCCTGAACGCCGTGACCGGGGCGTACGAGGCCCGGACCGGCCCCCGATCCGAAATTCGCCTCGTTCCCCATCGGCCGTTTATCCGGCCTTTACGACCGAGTGTAGCGCCGAGCCGACGCTCGCACGAGGAATCCTTCACAACCCGGTCGCGATGCGGGTCTTTTGCGCAACGTTCAGTTGGCGCCGGCCGCCCGTGCCCGGGCCATGTAGCCGCGCAGCAGTTCGAGGAGTTCCGCCTCGGGATAGGGCTTGCCGAGGAAGGCATCCACCCCCAGCGAGGTCGCGTAGTTGCGGTGCTTGTCGGCGGTCCGCGAGCTGATCATCACGATCGGGACATGGCGATAGCGGGCGTCGCCCCGGACGTGGCGGGTCAGGTCGAAGCCGTCCATGCGCGGCATCTCGATATCGACCAGCATGGCGTCGGGGCCCCGCTCCTGGAGCTGGCGCAGCGCATCGACCCCGTCCTTGGCGAGCATGACGTCGTAGCGTTCGCGCTGCAACAGGCGCTGGGTGGCCTTGCGCACCGTGAGCGAGTCGTCCACCACCATCACGGTCGGGGGTGCATCCGCCAGGCGCGGGGCACGTACCTCCAGCGGCCCGCCGGAGAAGGGTTCGCCCGCCGCGGCCGCCAGCGGCCCCAGGTTCAGGATCAGGACGATCTCGCCGTTGCCG
>DAIMFM010000323.1:0-2652 GCA_036724585.1 Burkholderiaceae bacterium
TTCGGCGCGATGTCCGAGCTGCCGCGCCTGCTCGGCGTGCATTAGGCCGGCCCGCGCACCACGCCCGGCCCGCGCACCAGGGCCCGCCCGTGCATCAGGCCCGGCCCGCGCCTGCCATCGCGATCGCCCCGCGCGGCCAGCCCGCGAGCAGGCCCGGCACGTCGCGGGCCGGCACCGGCCGCGACGTATAGAAGCCCTGGATCATGTCGCAGCCCTGTTCGCGCAGGGCCCGCACCTGGTTGTCGTTCTCGACGCCTTCGGCGACCGTCTCGATCGACAGCGCCCGGGCGAGCCCGACGATCATGTTCACGATCGCGCGGGTGTCCTCGCGGGTGCACAGCTCGTGCACGAAGCCGCGGTCGATCTTGAGCGTATCGAAGGGGAAGCGCCGCACGTACGCCAGCGAGGAATAGCCGGTGCCGAAGTCGTCGAGCGCGATGCGCACCCCCAGCGCCTTGAGGCGGCGCAGCGCCGCGATGGCCGTCGCGCCTTCGCTCACGAAGACGGTCTCGGTGATCTCCAGCTCGAGGCGCTGCGGCGGCAGGCCGCTGGCCCTCAGCGCCGCATCGACGCTGTTCGCGATCGAGCCGCTCATCGCCTGGATCGGCGAGACATTGACCGCGATGTGCACGCCATCGGGCCAGCGGGCGGCCTCGGCGCAGGCCTGGTGCAGCACCCATTCGCCGAGGCGGTCGATCAGGCCCGCCTCCTCGGCGATGGGGACGAACTCGGACGGCGAAATCGGGCCCAGCTGCGGGTGCCGCCAGCGCAGGAGCGCCTCGAAGCGGGCGATGCGCCAGTCGGACAGGCCGACCTGCGCCTGGTAGTGCAGCGACAGCTCGTCGCGCTCGATCGCGTTGCGCAGCGCCTGCTCGATCGTGTGCCGGCGACGGTTGCTCGAGCCCATCTCGGCCTCGTAGAGCTGCCAGGTGCCCTTGCCGGCGTCCTTGGCGGCGTAGAGCGCGAGATCGGCGGCCACCATCAGCTGCTCGGCGCCGGCCGTGGGCTCCGGATGGTTCGCCACCGGCGCGATGCCGATGCTCACGCCGATCGGCGTGGTGACCTGCCCGATCACGACGGGCTCGCCCAGCCCTTGCAGGATGCGGTTGGCGATCGCGCAGGCGTCGGCCTCGATCATGCAGTGGCGCAGCAGCACCGCGAACTCGTCGCCGCCGATGCGCGCGACCAGGTCCTCGTCGCGTACCGCGCGGCGCAGGCGCGTGGCGACCTCGCGCAGGAGCGCGTCGCCGAAGGCGTGGCCCAGCGAATCGTTGATCGACTTGAAGCCGTCGAGATCGAGGCACAGCACCGCGCAGTGCTCGCGCTCCTCGGGATCGGCCAGCGACTCCTCGAGCAGCGCCATGAAGCGGGCGCGGTTCGCCAGGCCGGTGAGGGAGTCCTGGTGGGCCATGCGCAGCAGGCGGCGATGGGCATTGCGCGCCTCGGTGACGTCGGAGATGACGCCGCGCCAGCCGGCCTTGCGGCCCTCGGCGTCGACGAGCGGCTTGGCGGTGACCGACCACCAGCGCCCGCCATCGAGCCCGGGCAGGCGCACGGTGACGTCACGAAACGGCTCGGACGAGGAGAACAGCGCGTACAGGCGTTCGGCGCTGGCGACGTCGTCGCCCGCTTCCGGCGGCGCGCCGAGCGCCAGCCAGTCGACGAAGCGCCGGTCGCCGACGCGGGCCTCGGCCACGCCCAGCGCATCGACCAGCCGTGCCGAAGGGCGCAGCAGGTGGCCATGCGGGCCCGTCTCCCAGAGCAGGTCGCTCGCATGCTCCTCGAAGTCGCGCAGCAGCAGGCCGATCACCTGGCGCTGGCGTTCGGTGCGCAGTTCGGCGCCGATCCGGCTCACGAAGCTGCGGGCCATGAAATGCACGCCGACCATCAGCACCGCGGTGTAGTTGAGCAGCAGGATGCCGAGGACCGTGCCGTAGGGATTGGCCGAGGCGATGAGCCCGATCGCGGCGGCGGCGCCCAGGATCGCGACGTAGCTGTAGGCGGCCGCCGGCACGACGGCCAGGATGAAGGCGCCGCCGCAGAGCATGCCGGCGATGACCGCCGCGACGAAGGCCTGCTGGTACGGGCTGGAGTCGGACAGCCCGACGATGGCCACCACCGACCAGACCAGGCCGAAGAGCGCCGCCTGGCCGGCCGCGGTCTCGATGGTCTCGGGCGGCGCGCTCGTCTGGTAGGTCTCGCGCGTGGTATGCCAGCTGCGCAGGGTCGCCATCAGCACCACGAGCATCGCCGCGAACCAGCCGTAGCGCGCCCAGTCCGGCATGCGGTCGGCGAGGATGTACACCAGGACCGCGGCATTGAGCGCGCTCGAGATCGCGGCGAAGGGCGCGGCGCTGAAGATCGCCTGCAGTTGCCGGGCGCGCACCCGGCCGGCGTTGGGATCGTTGCGGTCGCGCACCATGATGTGGTCGACCACGGCGAGCAGGCGCTCGATGCGGCCGCGACGATGGGCCGCGTGCCGGCGCTCCTTCAGTCTCAGGATGGCCGTCATGCGCGCGATAATCCGTTGCAGGTCGATCGGCGCAAGACGCCCCGGTCTGCCGGGTGGCCTGGACCAGGGCGTAGGCGAGCTGGGTGTCCGGGATTGGGCAGTGGATCAGGAGCCATGCATGGACGTTCTCGAACAATTGC
>DAIMFM010000324.1:0-870 GCA_036724585.1 Burkholderiaceae bacterium
GGCGTCTCGCCGTTGGCGCAGTTGTTGAGGGTGCCGAGCACTTCGATGCCGTCCGGGTCGGCCGCCGTGCGCAACGCCGGCGCACCGGCCGCCGGGCCCTGGACCGCGATCGGGGTGTAGCCGGTGATGCGGCGGTTGTAGATCGAGTTCCGGATGTAGCTCCAGATGCCATCGGCGGCGCGCCGCACTTCTACGACCGATACGCCGTGGGCCGCGAGCGCCTTCTTCGCCTTGTCGGCAGTGAACGGCAGCAACCAGTTGTCCGGATCGCTGTCCGGCGGGTAGAAGTACTCGGGATTGATGTACTCGTGGTTCATGGCCAGCAGGCCGGCATCGCTGCGCGGCTTGCCATCGGCGTCGGGCAGCGGGAAGAAGGACATGCCGTCGTGGTTGTCGCCGGCCTGCTGCTCCTGCGCCTGCCAGCCCTGGCTGGCGTCGCCGAGGAACTCGGGCGCGGCGTTGGAGATGGGGTCGCCCCAGCGATAGATGACCTCGGCGGTATAGCCCGGCGGCACGACGACGGTGTCGGCGATCGACTTCGGCACAGAGGTCGCGAGGAGCTGGCCAGGCTGCGGGCCCGCTGCAGGCGCCGGGGCCGGGCCAGGCGCCGGTTCGGCGGCGACCGCGGAATCGCCGTCGCCACCGCAGGCGGCGAGGAAGGGAATGACGGCGGCGCCGAGCCCCGCCTTGAGCAGGGTGCGGCGCGCGAGCGCGCGCTCGATGAATTCGCTCAGGGCCGGGTTGAGCGAAGGATTGACGGGGGCCTCTTCATTGATCGACATACCGGGCTTGCTCCATGGCTGGCGGAAATGACCATGGCGCAGACTAGGTCCGGTATGTGATGGAGTCGCGTCGGACCGGTGACGACGC
>DAIMFM010000324.1:880-2646 GCA_036724585.1 Burkholderiaceae bacterium
CCCGTGGCGGGTGCTGCGCCGGCGCTGGATGCGGCCGCCCGGGCGGGTGGGCTAGCTTCGCGGCCGCGAGGCGGCGGCGCCGTCGGAGGGCTTCTCGCCGAGCAGCTTCATCAGCTCGCGCTGGGACACGAAGGCCTTCGACCGCCGCGCGCGGCGACGAGTGTAGTGGCCGTCGCCGTCCATCGTCCAGGCGGAGTCGTTGTCACGCAGGTGGAGCGTGAACGCCTCGCGGATGACGCGATCGCGCAGGCGCTTGCCGCGTACCGGAAAGGCGGTTTCCACCCGACGATGCAGGTTGCGGTCCATCCAGTCGGCCGACGAGAGCCAGACGTCCTTGCGGCCATCGTTGTAGAAATAGAAGACGCGGCTGTGCTCGAGGAAGCGCCCGACGATCGAGCGGACGCGGATGTTCTCGGACAGGCCCGGAACGCCAGGCCGCAATGCGCACACACCGCGCACGACGAGGTCGATCTTCACGCCGGCGGCGCTTGCGGCGTAGAGCGCCTCGATCACTTCCGGATCGAGCAGCGCGTTGATCTTCGCCGCGATATGCGCCTTGCGTCCGGCCTTCGCATGGGCCGCCTCGCGCACGATCGATGCGATGACCGATGTCGCGAGCGTGAAGGGAGACTGCCACAGCACCTTGAGCTCGCCGGCCTGGCCCACGCCGGTGAGCCGCCGGAAGATCTCGTGGACATCGGCGCAGATGTCCTCGTCGCAGGTCATCAGGCCGAAGTCCTCGTAGAGTCGCGCCGTGCTCGGATGGTAGTTGCCCGTACCAAGGTGGACATAGCGCCGCAGCCCGTCGGCTTCGCGACGAACGACCAGCAGCATCTTGGCGTGGGTCTTGTGGCCGACGACCCCGTAGATGACATGGGCGCCCGCCTGTTCGAGGCGTGCCGCCCAGTTGATGTTGGTCTCCTCGTCGAAGCGTGCCATCAGCTCCAGCACGACGGTGACTTCCTTGCCGGCAACCGCCGCGGCCAGCAGGGAATCCATGAGCTGCGAATCGGCGCCGGTGCGGTAGACGGTCTGCTTGATCGCCACCACGGCCGGATCGCTGGCGGCGCTGCGCAACAGGTTCACCACCGGCACGAAGGATTCATAGGGGTGGTGGAGCAGCCGGTCGCCGGCACGGATCGCCTCGAACAGCCGGTCGGGGTCGCGCAGCGCCGGCTGGATCGATGGCACGTAGGGCGGGAACTTGAGGTCCGGACGCTCCACCAGCTCGACCACCTGCGCGAGTCGCATCAGGTTGACCGGCCCGTCGACGCGAAAGCAGTCGGGCTGCTCGAGCTCGAGCTCGGCGAGCAGGCGGGTGACGAGCTCCTCGTCACAGTCCGCCGATACCTCCAGGCGTACCGCGTCGCCATAGTGGCGCTGGGTGAGCTCGTCCTCCAGCGCGCTGCGCAGGTCGGTGATCTCGTCGTCGTCCACGAAGAGCTCGCTGTTGCGGGTCACCCGGAACGGATGCACCGCCAGCAGGCGCAGGCCCGGGAACAGGCGCCCGACGAAGCCCTGGACGATCGAGGTCAGCGGGATCATGCCGTGGGGCGCCCCGGCGATCTCGGGCGGCACCGGCAAGACCCGCGGCAACACGCGGGGCGCCTGCACGATCGCGATGTCGGCCTCGCGGCCGAATGCGTCGCGCCCCTCGAGGCGCAGCACGAAGTTCAGGCTCTTGTTCAGGACCCGCGGGAAGGGATGTGCCGGATCGAGCGCGATCGGGGTGAGCAGGGGCTCGATGTCGCGGATGAACACGCCCT
>DAIMFM010000325.1:0-2588 GCA_036724585.1 Burkholderiaceae bacterium
TCGTTCGACAAGCAGTTCGTGCGCGACTGGCTCGAGACGGTGCCGGGCTGGGACAAGCGGGCGCCGGCCCCGGCGCTGCCGCCCGACGTCGTCGCCCGCACCGCCGCCAAGTACCGTGAAGCACTGCGCCGCCTGACCGGGCGCGATCTCGAGGAGTGATGACCCGTGCCGGATCCTGATGCGACGAACGCGCCGCTCATCGGCGTCGTGATGGGCAGCGCGAGCGACTGGGACGTCATGCAGCATGCGGTGGCGGTCCTGCGCGACCTGGGCGTCGCGCACGAGGCTCGGGTCGTCTCGGCGCACCGCATGCCCGACGACATGTTCGACTACGCGGCCCAGGCGCGCTCGCGCGGCCTGCGGGCGATCATCGCCGGGGCGGGCGGGGCCGCCCACCTGCCGGGCATGATCGCCGCGAAGACCAGCGTGCCGGTGTTCGGGGTCCCGGTGCCGTCGCGCTACCTGCGCGGCGAGGATTCGCTGCTGTCGATCGTGCAGATGCCGCGCGGCATACCGGTCGCCACCTTCGCGATCGGCGAGGCCGGCGCCGCCAATGCGGCGCTGCATGCGGTCGCGACGCTGGCGACGACGGATGCCGCGCTCGCCGACCGGCTCGACCAGTTTCGGGCGCGCCAGACCGAATCGGCGCGTTCGATGGTGGTACCCCCCAACTGATGCAAGGCGTCGCCGGACCGACGTACCGTCGCGCTGGCGTCCTGCCCGGAGAAGTCGGATGAAGAACTCGCATGGTCCCCTGCCGCCCGGCGCCTGGCTCGGCCTGCTGGGGGGAGGACAGCTCGGGCGCATGTTCTGCATGGCGGCGCAGAGCCTCGGCTTTCGCGTCTGCGTGCTCGATCCCGCCGAGGACGGGCCGGCCGCATCGGTGGCCGATCGCCACATCCGCACCGACTATCTCAACGCGGGCGGACTGGCCGAGCTCGCGGCGCTCTGCGTGGCGGCGACGACCGAGTTCGAGAACGTGCCCGCGGAGGCGCTCGAGTACCTGGCGCAGCATTGCATCGTCTGCCCGGGCGCGACCGCGGTCGCCATCGCGCAGGATCGCAACGCCGAGAAGGCCTTCGTGGAAGGCTGCGAGATCGAGGTCGCACCGCATGCGCCGGTGCGCAGCCTGGCCGACATCGACGCCCTGCCCGACGGCCTGCTGCCCGGCATCCTCAAGGTCGCCCGCCTCGGCTACGACGGCAAGGGCCAGGCGCGCGTGGCCGACCTCGGCGCTGTGCGCGCGGCGTTCGAGCGCTTCGGCGGCGTCGAATGCATCCTCGAGCGCGCGCTCGACCTGCACGCCGAGATCTCCGTCGTCGTCGCGCGCGGCGCCGACGGCGAGACCGCCGCCTATCCGGTCGCCGAGAACATCCATCGCAACGGGATCCTCGCCGTCTCCAGCGTGCCGGCGCGCGTCGATCCCGAGACCGCCTTGCGCGCCACCGCGGCGACGGTGCGCATCGCGCACGCGCTCGACTACGTCGGCGTGCTGTGCGTGGAGTTCTTCCTGCTCGCCGACGGCACCATGCTGGTCAACGAGATCGCGCCGCGCCCGCACAACTCGGGCCACTACACGATCGATGCCTGCGTCAGCAGCCAGTTCGAGCAGCAGGCGCGGGTGCTCGCCGGCTGGCCGCTGGCGGGCACCCAGCAGCACGAGCCGGCGGTGATGCTCAACATCCTGGGCGACGCCTGGTTTGCCGGCGGCGATACGGGCTCGCCCGTCGAGCCGGACTGGCTCAAGGTCGTGCGCCATCCGCGCGCCAAGCTCCACCTGTACGGCAAGCGGGAAGCGCGGCCCGGGCGCAAGATGGGGCACGTCACCGTGCTCGGCGATTCGCTCGAGATGGCGCTCGGCCTGATGCAGCGAATCGAAGCCGACCTCGGCATCGGGCCGTCTTGAGTCCCGCGGATGCCCCGGCCGGCCTCGTCGTCACGGGCGACGACGCGGGCATCGCGCGCGCGATCGACATGTCGCCGATGCCGACGCCCTCCCGTTCTGGGCGCGGGAGCCGTCGGGCTCGGGTGCCCGTCGGCTCGTCGAGGCTTTCTGGCCCGGCCCGCTCCCCCTCGTCATGCGTCGCCGCGCGCAGGCGCCGGCGTACGCCTGCGCGGGCCATCCCACGATCGCGCTGCGCTGCCCCTCGCATCCGGTGGCGCGCCGGCTGCTGGCCGGTTTCGCCGGCCGCGGCGGCAAGGGCGTCGCGGCGCCCTCGGCGAATCGCTTCGGCAAGGTCAGCCCGACCCGGGCCGAGCATGTGCGCGCCGACCTCGATGGCGATGTCCCCCTGATCCTCGATGGCGGCGGCGCCGACATCGGGCTCGAATCGACCATCGTCGACCTCAGCGGCGACCGGCCGCGGCTGCTGCGTCCCGGCGCCGTCACGGGCAGCGCGATCGCCGCGGTGCTGGGCGAGGCCCTCGGCGGGGTCGGGCCGGCGGCGCCCCGGGTGCCGGGCTCGCTGGCGGCGCACTATGCGCCGGGAACCCCGATCGAGCTCGTCGATGCGCAGGACCTCGCGGGCCGGGTGGCGAGCCTGCGCGGGCAGGGCATGCGGCTGGCCGTCTGGTCGCGCGAACCCTGT
>DAIMFM010000326.1:0-2578 GCA_036724585.1 Burkholderiaceae bacterium
CGGTGGCGGGCAGGCTGCCGCCCCAGCGATACGGCACGCCGACGAGGGCGACGGCCCGCAGCGCGGCTTCGGGGCCGAGGGACACGCCGTCGGATGCGGGGGCCTGCGATGCATGGGCCTGCAGGACCTGGGCGGGCGGCGCGCCGGCGGGCCTCTTGCCGGGACCGGCCGCCGCCGCGGGCGCCCACAACAGGGCGGCGCTCGCCAGGAGCGCGCCCAGCCGGAACCGGCCGGCGCCCAGGCGGCGCGAGGGGACGGCCGCGAGGGGCCGGAGGATCGGTCGGAACATCGGCGCACGGTAGCTGTCGATCAAGGAAAAGTCAATGAAAGCAGGTACTTGGGCACGATCGTTGATGCGACATGAGCGCTCGTCGTCGACATGGGCCTTGCTGCGGCTCGCACGATGCGTCAGTCTCGGGTAAGCGCCCGATGCTTGGATCGTGCAAGGCGGGCTCGCATCGGACGGGTGCAGGCCCCGGAAGACACTGGAGGAGGACATCGCATGGCCGAGACGCTCGAGCAGTTCCACGCCCGCTCGATCGAGGATCGGGAGGGGTTCTGGGCCGAACAGGCGCGCCTGATCGAGTGGGAGAAGCCCTTCGAACAGGTGCTCGACTATTCGCGTCCGCCGTTCGCCCGCTGGTTCGTCGGCGGCACCACCAACCTGTGCCACAACGCGGTCGACCGCCACCTCGCCAGCCTGGGCGACAAGCCCGGGCTGATCTACGTCTCCACGGAAACCGGCGTGGAGCGTACCTACACCTTCTCGGAGCTGCACCGGGAAGTGATGCGCATGGCGGCGATCATGCAGGCCCACGGGGTCGGTCGCGGCGACCGGGTCCTCGTGTACATGCCGATGATCGCCGAGGCGGTGTTCGCCATCCTGGCCTGCGCCCGCATCGGGGCGATCCATTCGGTGGTCTTCGGCGGCTTCGCGTCCAATTCGCTTGCCGCGCGCATCGACGATGCCACGCCCAAGATGCTCATCAGCGCGGATGCCGGTTCGCGCGCCGGCAAGGTCATCGAGTACAAGCCGCTGATCGAGCGGGCGCTGGGCATGAGCGCCCACCAGCCCGACAAGGTGCTCATGGTCGATCGCGGCCTCGCGCCGTTCGAACCGGTCGCCGGCCGTGACCTCGACTACGCGGCGGAGCGCGAGGCGCACATGGATGCCGAAGTGCCCGTCACCTGGCTCGAGTCCAACGAGGTCAGCTACACGCTGTACACCTCCGGCACGACGGGCAAGCCCAAGGGCGTGCAGCGCGACGTCGGCGGCTATGCCGTCGCGCTGGCCGCCTCGATGAAGCATGTCTTCGGGGGCAAGCCCGGCGAAACCTATTTCGCGACCAGCGACATCGGCTGGGTGGTGGGCCATTCCTACATCGTCTACGGCCCCCTGATCGCGGGCATGGCCACCCTCGTCTACGAGGGCACGCCGGTGCGTCCGGATGCGGGCATCCTGTGGCGCCTGGTCGAGAAGTACCGGGTCACGGTGATGTTCTCGGCGCCGACCGCGATCCGGGTCCTCAAGAAGCAGGATCCCGCCTGGCTCACGAAGTACGATCTCTCGTCCCTGCGCACGCTCTTCCTTGCCGGCGAGCCGCTCGACGAACCGACGGCGCGCTGGATCGCCGATGGCATCGGCCGGCCGGTGATCGACAACTACTGGCAGACGGAGACCGGATGGCCGATCCTCTCGGTGGCCGGGGCGATCGAGGAGACGCCGGTGCGCTATGGCAGCCCGGGCAAGGTGCTCTACGGCTACGACGTCCGGCTGCTGCACGAGCAGACCGGCGAGGAAGTCGGGCCCAACGAGAAGGGCGTCATCGCGATCGTGCCGCCGCTGCCCCCGGGCTGCATGCAGACGGTGTGGGGCGACGACGACCGCTTCGTGTCGACGTACTTCGAATCGATCCCGGGGCGCATGGTCTATTCCACCTTCGACTGGGGCATGCGCGACGACGATGGCTACTACTTCATCCTCGGGCGTACCGACGACGTGATCAACGTCGCCGGCCATCGCCTGGGCACCCGCGAGATCGAGGAGAGCATCTCGAGCCACCCGGCGGTGGCCGAATGCGCCGTGGTGGGCATGGCCGATTCCCTGAAGGGGCAGGTCGCCGTCGCCTTCGCCGTCCTCAAGGACCCGGATGCGTACGGGGAACCGGAGAAGCGGCAGGCGCTCGAAGGCGACATCATGGCGGTCGTCGACAAGTCGCTGGGGGCGGTCGCCCGGCCCGCGCGCGTCCATTTCGTGTCCGCGCTGCCCAAGACGCGTTCGGGCAAGGTGCTGCGGCGCTCGATCCAGGCGCTGTGCGAGGGCCGCGACCCGGGAGACCTGACGACGATCGAGGAGCCGGCGGCGCTCGAGCAGATCCGTGACGCCGTCACGCACTAGCACGCCCAGGGGCTGATGGGCGCGGAGGAGGCGGTCTTCGTCCGCCAGGCGTTTTCGTCCCTGCTGCCGCCCCTGGGCTTCGCCTGGCTCGCCCTGCTCGCGCTCGTCCTGGGCCTTGCCTGGCGCCGCCGGCGCATGGCGGCCGGCGCCGTGGCCGGCCTCGCGCTCGCCGGGCTGCTC
>DAIMFM010000327.1:0-2519 GCA_036724585.1 Burkholderiaceae bacterium
GTTCGGCCCGAAGGCCAGCGCGAGCAGCGCCATGGCCATGCCGGCACCGATGTAGAGCGCGCAGCCCGCCTCGATCAGCCGCCCGCGGCTGACCGACAGGGCGAATCGACGCGTCAGCGATGTCCCGACGAAGAAGCCCATCGCGGGCATGGCCGCGTAGTAGCCGTACTCGGTGGGCGGGACGCCCAGGTCGGCGATGAGCAGGACCGGCGCTTCCGTCTGGTACGAGAAGATCGCCACGGCGCCGAAGGCGATCGGCAGGGCGTGGACCATGAACCGTCGATTGGCGAACAGCGACAGGTAGCCGAGCATCATGGCCCGTGCACCATCGACGAAGCGCCGCGCCGGCGGCAGCGTTTCGTGCAGGCGCTGCCACGCGAGGACCCACAGGATGATCGCGAGCACCGCCACGATCGCGAAGTTCGCCCGCCAGCCGGCGAGGTCCTGGATGTAGCCGCCGACCAGCGGCGTGAGCATGGGCACGACCGAGATCGACATCGCGATGGACGCGCTCGCCCGGGCGGCATGGATGTCGTGGAGCGCGTCGCGCACCATCGATCGCGGCAGGACGATGCCGCCGCTCGCGCCCATCCCTTGCAGGAAGCGGGCCGCCAGCAGCCAGCCGATGCTGTCGCAGGCGAGCGCGATCAGGCTGCCGATGCTGAAGACCGTCAGCGACAGGATCGCGATCCGCCGCCTGCCGTAGCGATCGCTCAGGGGACCGACGACCAGCGCGCAGCACGCGAGCGCCGCGAGATACATGGTGACCGTGTGCTGGATCGCTTCGGTGCCGACGGCGAAATCGGCCGCCATGGCCTCGATCGACGGCATGTAGACGAGCGAGGCGAAGATCGCGAGCGCGGGCATCGCCGCGATGAGCCAGAGGGCCGGGGCCGGGATCGCCTGGTCGCGCAGCGCCGGGTTCGCGGAGCTCCTCAAGGACGGGTCAGGCTACGCGCACCAGCTCCCGTCGCCGCCGTGGCCGGCGCGGCCGGGCCCCGGTGGACTCGGGGCCGAAGACGAGGCAGCGGATCTCGAGGAGCTGCCTGCAGTAGTCCTCCCGGTTGGCACGGAAGCGGTCCGACGGCCCGGCGAGCGCGATGGCGATCGGCTCGTCGCCGATGGTCCCGGCGACGGCGAGCCCGGCCACGCCGGCCATGCCCTCGCCGTCGACCCAGGCATGGCCCGCGCCGCGCGCCTCGGCGACGCCGGCGCGGATCGCGGCGAAGTCGATCGGGCCGGTGTCCATGGTGCGGGGCCGACAGGCGTCCAGGAGCCTTGCCGCCTCGTCCTCCGGCAGTGCGGCGAGCAGGGCGCGTCCCAGCGCGGAGAGGTGCACGGCGATGCGGGTTCCCGTGGACTGGATGTAGCGCAGCGCGTAGCTGCCTTCCTGGATGCCGACCACGTTGACCTTGTGGCCGTCGAGCCGGCCGCAGAGGGCGGTCTCGCCGGTGCGCCGGCTGAGCAGCTCGATCGCCTCGCGGATCGCGACGTCGAGCGGATCGTGCTGGGCGATGGCGCGGGCGGCGGCCACGAGCCTTTCGGTCGGATAGAAGCGCCGGCTACGCGCGGTGCGCATCACGTAGCCCAGTTCGTGAAGGGTGTAGAGCAGGTCGGAGCTGCTGCTGTCGGCGATGTCGAGCAGGGCGGCGACTTCGGAATTGCTGAGCTCGCGTTGTTCGCGCGCGAACGCCTCGAGGATGCTCAGCGTCCGCGCTGCCGCGGGCACAAAGGCAGGCATGTTGGACCTTGCGTGTATGTGTTGCGGGACCGGTCCCGACGCGGCTTTTTCGAAGGGCCGTAGCCTAGCACGGCAGGTCGGGCGATGCGATAGGATCCCGTCATGAACGCGATGCCCTTCGATCGAAACCTGCGGCTGCCGCTCATCGTCGCCCCGATGCTGCGCGTCTCGGGCGTCGACCTCGTCAATGCGGCCTGCAGGGCCGGGGCCATCGGCGCCTTCCCCACCGCCAACTGCCGCGATGCGGCCGAACTCGACCACTGGATGGCGCAGATGGGCGAGGCCCGCCGCCGCCACGAGGACGCGGGTGGCGTCGCGGCGCCCTGGTGCCCGAACCTGATCATGCGGCGCGACGAGCGCACGCTGGCCCGTGATGTCGACCTGGTCATCGCCCACCGTTGCGAGTTGGTCATCACCAGCGTCGGCTCGCCGGCCTCGGTCATGCCCCGGCTGCTCGATGCCGGTGTCAAGGTGTTCGCCGACGTGGCCACCATCCGGCATGCCGAGAAGGCGATCGAGGCAGGCGTCGACGGCCTCGTGCTGCTGTGCGCCGGCGCCGGCGGGCAGAGCGGATGGGCGAACCCGTTCGCCTTCGTGCGTGCGGCCCGGGCGATGTTCGACGGCGCGATCGTTCTCGCCGGCGGCCTGGCCGACGGCGTGGGCCTGCATGCGGCGATCGCGCTCGGCGCCGACTACGGCTACATGGGGTCGCGCTTCATCGCCGTGGCCGAGAGCATGGCCGATCCCCGCTACAAGCAGATGATCGTCGACGCCGAGT
>DAIMFM010000328.1:0-1583 GCA_036724585.1 Burkholderiaceae bacterium
GAGCCGGTCGTAGACCCGACCATAGACGCTGCCGGCGCCCCGCGGGCCCCGCGGACCGTCGGACGGAGCAGCCGCCCCGGTATCCGGGGCCCGCGCGATGCCCGGCGCCGTCGCGCCCGGCCGCCTGCCCCGGTCTTCAGCCTTTCGCGGCGGCCGCGAGCGAGCGGTCGAGATCCCACAGCAGGTCGTCGATCGCCTCGAGCCCGACCGACAGCCGGATCATGTCGGGCCGCACTCCCGCCGCCGCCTGCTGCGCTTCGTCGAGCTGGCGATGGGTGGTCGAGGCCGGGTGGATGACCAGGCTGCGCGCATCGCCGACATTGGCGAGATGGCTCATGAAGGTGGCCGCCTCGATGAAGCGCTCGCCGGCCGCCTGCGCGGCGGCGGCGCCCTCGCGCCCCCGGGGCGGACGCACGCCGAAGCTGAGGATGCCGCCGGCACCGCGCGGCATGAGGCGCTGCGCCAGCGCGTGGTAGGGGCTGGACGCCAGGCCGGGATAGTTGACCCATGCCACCTGCGGATGCGCCTCGAGGAACTCGGCGACGCGCTGCGCGTTGGCCACGTGCCGGTCCATCCTGACCGGCAGCGTCTCGATGCCCTGCAGCAGCATCCAGGCCGCGATCGGGCTCAGCGCCGGACCCAGGGTGCGCATGGTCTCCATGCGGGCCTTCATGGTGAAGCCGAAGTCGCCGAAGGTCTCGTAGAAGCGCACGCCATGATAGCCCTGGCTCGGCTCCGTCATCTGCGGGAACTTCCCGTTGTCCCAGGGGAAGCGGCCCGACTCGACCATGACGCCGCCCATGGTGGTGCCGTGCCCGCCGAGATACTTGGTGACCGAGTGCACGACGATGTCGGCGCCCGCCTCGATCGGGCGGCACAGGTAGGGCGAGGCCAGGGTGTTGTCGATGACCAGCGGCACGCCGTGCTCGTGGGCGATCGCGGCCACCGCCTCGATGTCGAGCACGTTCAGGCGCGGGTTGGCGATGGTCTCGGCGAACACCGCGCGGGTATTGGGGCGCATCGCGGCGGCGAAGTTCGCCGGATCGTCGGGCTCGACGAAGGTGCAGTCGATCCCGAAGCCGGCGAAAGTGACCGAGAACTGGGAATAGCTGCCGCCATACAAGGTGTTGGCGGCGACCAGGTGGTCGCCGTTGCGCAGCAGCGTGAGCAGCGCGAGCATCTCGGCCGCCATGCCGCTGGCCGAGGCGAGCGCCGCCCGTCCGCCCTCGAGCGCGGCGATCCGCTCCTCGAGCACGGCGACGGTCGGGTTCGAGATGCGCGAATAGACGTTGCCGAAGGTCTGGAGGTTGAACAGGCTCGCGGCGTGCTCGGCCGAATCGAAGACGAAGGAGGTCGTCTGGTAGATCGGCACGGCGCGGGCACCCGTGGCCGGATCCGGGATCTGCCCCGCATGCAGGCACAGCGTCTCGATGTCGAACTGGCGATCGCTCATGACACGACCCTAGTACGGGAGCACGCGCGGGCGCCGCGCGGAGATCACGTCCGTGTTGACGCCAACCCAGTTCAGTCCGCCGAAGAGGCGTCCGTGCTCGATCTTGACGCAGCGGTCCATGATCACGGTG
>DAIMFM010000328.1:1593-2512 GCA_036724585.1 Burkholderiaceae bacterium
GCGCGTTGTCGACCCCCAGCTGCTGCCACAGGCAACGGGCGCCGGCGTCGATCGCCTGCCGCGCGATCGGCTCGACGTCGGCCGGGCGCCGGAAGACGTCGACCATGTCGATCGGGCCCGGGACATCGGCCAGCGACGGATAGCAGGTCTCGCCGAGGATCTCGGGATAGCGCGGATTGACGGGGATGATCCGGTAGCCGTGCTCCTTCATGTACTTGGCGGCGAAATAGCTCGGCCGGTACCAGTCGGCCGAAAGGCCCACCACGGCGATGCTGCGGCATTCGGAGAGGATCCGGCGCAAGGTCTCGATATCGGCGCTCATCACATCCATGTCGTCACGGGTTCCATCCCCGAGGATATACCCTGCCCGCGCGCGCCTGCCCAGCGCGTCGCTGCGGGAACGCCACGCACGAAGCCATTCGCCGCACCGGGCCATCCCGCTTCTGCTATCGTCGGGCCATGCCCCCTCCCGCCAGAACCGGAAGCGAGGAACGCAGCGTGACCAAGGGCTTCGGCATCAGCGACCTTGCGTCGCTCGGATTCGGACAGGTCGGACAGCTGCTCGACACGATGGACATGATGAGCAAGACTTGGTCGGGCATGGCATTGCCCGCGGCCCTGGATCCCACTGCAAGTCTCGAGGAGCTCGACAAGCGGATCGGCGACCTGCGCGCGATCGAGCAATGGCTCGCGCTGAACCAGAACATGCTGCGCTCGACGATCCAGGGACTCGAGGTCCAGCGCGGCACGATCGCAGCCCTCCAGTCCTTCGGCAAGGCCATGGGCGTGCGCGAGGGTTCGCGCGAGGGCGGGTCCGCGCCGTGGGATCCCGAGCGCCTCGCCGCCCTGTTCGCGGCGGCGCAGGGCGCGGCGACCGCGCCGGGCGCCGGTGCGGGCGGGACCGGCGAGGGCGGCGCAG
>DAIMFM010000329.1:0-2503 GCA_036724585.1 Burkholderiaceae bacterium
CACACGGGGGGCTGGGGCGGCCGCCGCACCGGGGCGCCCGGTCCCCGCCCGGCCGGGCGCGGCCCGGGCGGCGCCGGTGCGTGGCGCTCCTCCCCGAGAGAGTCCGGCGGTCCCGCCGCCGCCCCGTCCGCCCGCGGGCATGCCGCGGGTCCAGGTGCTCGTGGTCGACGACAGCCCGACGGTGCGCCGCCAGCTCACGCTCGCGTTCGAGCGCATGGGCGTCGCCTGTGACGCGGTGCCGAGCGCCGTCGCCGGGCTCGAGCGCATGGCGGCGATCCGCTACGACCTGGTGCTCGTCGACGTGGTGATGCCCGAGGTCGACGGCTACCAGCTCACGCGCGAGATCCGTCGTCGCCACCGCGGGATCCCCGTGATCATCCTGACGAGCCGGTCCTCTCCCTTCGACCTGGCGCGTGGCGCCCTGGCGGGATGCTCGAGCTACCTCGTCAAGCCGGTGACCCTGCGCAAGCTCGAGGCGGCCGTCATCAAGGTCCTGCGCAAGACGCTCGCCATCGACGACGTCGGCGGCTTGCTGCGCCCGATCTCGTTGTATGCTCCGGCGTCGAGCCGGTCGTCCGAGCCGGACGGATCCAGGGGACCGGGCGGACCGAAATAGCGCCGGCCCGCTGGCAGGCAGCCGAGGGGTGAGGGTTCGATTCCATGGAAGCGCGTAGTGCCGCGCTGGTCGCCGGGGATGGTCATGTACCGGGCCGCTTCGGCGTGCTGCTCGGCGACGTCGGCCTCCTGCTGCCGGCGGGCCTGGTGTGCGAGTTCGTCGATGCGGCCGATGTCCATCCGGTGCCGGGGGCGCCGGCGCGGCTGCGCGGGCTGATGCAGCGCCATGGCCGGCCGCTGCCGGTATTCGGCATCTCGCCCACGGCGGGCTTCGGGCGCCAGCGCCTGCGCGTCCTGGTGATCGACGAAGGACGCAATGCCGCCGCCCTCGAGATCGATTTCCCTCCCGAGCCGGTCGACCCCGTCGCGCCTTGTGACGACTCGACGCCGTATCCCGGCGCCTGCCCGCCGGGCGCCCTGGAACGCGCCTGGCGCTGCGCCGGGCATGAGGAGGCGTTCTGGGAGTTCCAGCCGTCCCGGTTCTTCGGGCTCCTGGGCGGGCATCGATGACGGTGCGTGCATGGCGTGGCAACCCCGGGACCTGGCTGTCCGCCTGGCGTCGCCGGACGGCCGATCCGGCCATCGCCGGCTGTATCGCGTTGCTCGTGCTGCTGGCCGCCGCGCTGGCGCAACTCGGCTGGAGCGCGGTGCGCGCCGGGACCGAGCGGACAGAGGGACTCGTCGGCATCGAGCGAACGCATCGGGTCCAGGCCATCGAGCGACTCGCCGAGGATGCGGTAGCCGCGCTCACCGCGACCGTATCGAGCAGCGGCTGGAAGAGCGCTGCCGCGGGACTCGAGAAGGCGGTCGCCCGCATCGAAGCCGAAGGCGATGATCTCGCGGCGATCGCCGCCGGCATCGACGGCAGCCGGGATCGCGACGACGGCCGGGGCGCCGGCTCGTCGGCTGCCGCCGACTATCGCTGGGCGGTCGGCGAGCTTCGCAGCGCGCTCGCACCCCTGCTCGCCAGCGCGGCGATCGATTCGCTACGGGTGGTACGGCGCGCCGACGGACGCGTGCTCCACGACAGCACCGGCGAATCCCTGGGCCGGCTGGTGCCGGAGATCGCGGGCGCGCTCGGCGCCGAGCGGGCCACCGATGGCTTGCGGGTGACGGCGTACCCCAGCCTGGACACGCGGACGGGCGGCGTGACCATGGTCGTCTCCGATCGCCGCAATGGGTCGCTGGTGCTCTCGGCCAAGCTCGCGCTGGCGAGCGCGACGTCGACGAATGCTTCACGCTCGCGCGTCACCCTCGTCGACGGGTCCGGCCGCATGCGATCGTGGCAGGGCGGCCAGCCGACCGCGGTCAGCGACGAGACGGTACGCCTGTACCGCGCCGCCATGGCGCCGGACGCCGATCCGCTGGCCCGGCTCGCGGTGGCGCGCCTGCGAATCGCGAACCTTCCGCTGACCCTGGTGGTCGAGCCTGGCCCCGCGGGCATCGGGCAGGCCTGGGCCGCCTTCGCCTGGCCGGCCCTGGCCCTGGTGGCGACCGCGGGCCTGGCGATGGCATGGCTCTGGCGACGGATCCGCGGTCCGGGGCGACGGCGCCCGCCGGGCATACTGCGCCGGGCTCCGATGGATGACGAGCACGACGACGATGGCGGGGCCCTCGACGATTCCGTCATCGCCATCATGCGTGCGGTTGGCCGGATCGCAACGAGCCGCGATCTCACCATCCGGGTCCCCGTGACGGAGGACGTCACGGGCGCGATCTCCGATGCGCTCAATCTCCTGACGGAAGAGACGGGTCGCGCCTTTCGCGAGGTCGGCATCGTCTCGGGCGACGTCGCGCGCGCTACCATCGCGGTGCGCGAGCAGGGGCAGCGCGCCGCCGACGCGGCGCGCGCCGAACTGCGGGAGGTCGACCTCGCGGCCCAGGAGCT
>DAIMFM010000330.1:0-2474 GCA_036724585.1 Burkholderiaceae bacterium
GAACTCGGCATCAACGGCGCAAGAACCAGAAACGGTGCGGCACCGATCGTGGCGCAGGTCGCGCGGGCGTCGTCCATCGCCATCTCGGCCATCGTCACGTGGTCGCGTCCGTGGCAGTCGGCGAGGAAGGATTCGCTGCGCTCGGCGGTCCACTTGATGGGCCGGCCCACCCGCTTGCTGGCCCAGACGAGGGCCGTCTCCTCGTTGTACAGGAAGATCTTGGAGCCGAAGCCGCCGCCCACGTCGGGGGCGATCACGCGCAGCTTGGACTCCGGGATCCCGAGCACGAAGGCGCACATCAGCAGGCGTTCGACATGGGGGTTCTGGTTGGCGACATACAGGGTGTAGCTGTCGTCGTGCGCGCTGTACTGGGCGTTGGCCGCGCGGGGCTCGATCGCATTGGGGATGAGGCGATTGTTGACGAGCTCGAGCCGGGCGACATGGCTGGCCGACTCGAAGGCGGCATCGACCGCCGCCTCGTCGCCATGCGACCAGTGGTAGCAGAGGTTGCCGGGAACGTCGTCATGGACCAGCGCGCCTGCCGCATCCGCGCTGGCCGTGTCGACCACCGCCTCGAGCGTCTCGTACTGCACGTCGACGAGTTCGGCAGCGTCCCGGGCACTGGCGTAGTCCTCGGCGACGACCACGGCGACCGGGTCGCCCACATGGCGCACCTTGCCCACGGCCAGCACGGGATGCGGCGGCTCCTTCATGGGATTGCCATCCTTGCTGTGGATCAGCCACCCGCAGGGCAGCCCGCCAACGCCGGCAGCGGCGAGATCCTCACCCGTGAACACGGCGAGTACGCCCGCGCTGGCAAGGGCGGGCGCCGTGTCGATGGAAGTGATGCGGGCATGGGCGTGCGGCGAGCGCACGAAGCAGGCCCAGGTCTGCCCGGGCAGCACGATGTCGTCGGTATAGCGGCCGGCGCCCGTGAGAAATCGCTGGTCCTCGCGCCGGACGACGCGCTGGCCGATCGGCGAATTCGACATGTCGGTCATCTCGATGTTCCCCCTTGTGTCCCGCGGCTCAAGCCGTGGCGCCAGCGGCGTGCTGGACGGCCTTGACGATGTTCTGGTAGCCGGTGCAGCGGCAGATGTTGCCGTCGAGGTGCTCGCGGATCTCGGCCTCGCTCGGCTTCGGATTGTCGGCGAGCAGGGCGACCGCGGACATCACCATGCCGGGGGTGCAGAAGCCGCACTGCAGCCCGTGGCACTCCCGGAATGCTTCCTGGACCGGGTGAAGCTGGTCGCCCGGCGCCAGACCCTCGATCGTGGTGACCGCTCGCCCGTCGACCTGCAGGGCGAGGATCGAGCACGACTTGATCGCGCGACCGTCGACGTGGACGGTGCAGGCGCCACACTGGGCGGTGTCGCAGCCCTGGTGGGTTCCCGTCAGGCCGAGCTTCTCGCGCAGGACCTGCAACAACAGGGTCCGCGGGTCGATGGCCAACGTCGATTGCTTGCCGTTGACGGTCAGGGTGACGGTCGTCTCGTCCATGGGTAGCCTCCTCAGGTTGTTGTGACGGGCCTGGGCCTGTGGCCCATTCTTGCAGAATCATGCACTCCCGTATCGATTCGGCATAGTCCGAGGGTTCGCCGCGGGTCCGGGACAGCCCGGCGCGGGGCTGCCCGATCGGGCCCAACGGCGGGACGGGGCGCCGATCGACAGGAGTGATTCGGCGCTAGAATCGCGCCCATGAGCATCAAATCCGATCACTGGATCCGCCGGATGGCCGAGACGCATCGCATGATCGAGCCCTTCGAGGCCGGCCAGGTGCGCACGCGCGACGGCGAGCGGATCGTCTCCTACGGCACGTCGAGCTATGGCTACGATGTGCGCTGCGCGGACGATTTCCGCATCTTCACCAATATCAACTCGACGATCGTCGATCCGAAGGCGTTCGACGAGAAGAACTTCGTGAGCTTCCAGGGGCCGGTGTGCATCATTCCGCCGAACTCCTTCGCACTCGCGCGCACCGTCGAATACTTCCGCATTCCCCGCAACGTGCTGACCGTCTGCCTGGGCAAGTCGACCTACGCGCGCTGCGGCATCATCGTCAACGTGACCCCGCTCGAGCCGGAGTGGGAAGGGCACGTCACGCTCGAGTTCTCCAATTCGACGCCCCTGCCGGCCAGGATCTACGCCGGCGAGGGTTGCGCCCAGATGATCTTCCTCGAGTCCGACGAGGTATGCGGGACCTCGTATGCGGACCGGGCCGGCAAGTACCAGGGGCAGACAGGGGTCACCCTGCCGCGAACCTGAGGCGGGCGTCGGGCACGGCGCCGCGGTGCGCGCGGCCCGGGAAGATGAGTTCGGCCGGATGGTCGAAATCCTCTGCGCATGATCCATTAGTTTGGGCTTATAAATCGCAAGATCCGATCAATCGGCGCGGGCTCTGCCGTGGCTGACCCGGCTCGCGCGGGGCGTCGCGGAAAGGCCGTCCCGGCCATGCACATCGGCGCGCTTGGCGC
>DAIMFM010000331.1:0-1552 GCA_036724585.1 Burkholderiaceae bacterium
ATCCAGGCGGTGCGCCCTTCGGTCGCAAGGCCGATCTCGGCGCCATGTGGCAGGCATAGCCGCGTGCGGCCGTGGCCGAAGGGCAGGCCGGCGAGCACCGGCGTGCGCGTGTGCGCGCGCAGCCAGCGCAGCACCGCCGCCATGTCGAAGCCGCCGTCGGATTCGGTGGTGCGATAGCCGTTGAACTCGCCCAGCAGGATCGCGCGCTGCGCATCGAGCACACCGGCGTGCAGCAGCTGGATGAGCATGCGCTCGATGCGGTAGGGATGCTCGTTGACGTCCTCGAGGAAGAGGATTCCGCGCTCGACCCGCGGGAACCAGGGCGTGCCCAGCATGGCGGTGACCAGCGCGAGGTTGCCGCCCCAGAGGACGCCGCGCTCGTCGATCCCGGCCGGGCCCGAGACCCGGAAGCCGAGCACCTCGAGGCGCCCGGCCATGGCGTCGCCGAAGGTCTCCACCGTGTTCTCGTCGAGCTCGTCGAAGTTCCCGCCAAAGTCGGCGAGCAGGGACGGCCCCGACCAGGTCGGCGCGCCCGCGCGCGCCAGCATCGCGAGCTGGAAGGCGGTGAAGTCCGAGAACCCGACCCAGCGCTTGCCGGATGCCGCCAGGCGTTCGAAGGGCAGTTCCGCCAGGATCCGGCTCAGGCCGTAGCCGCCGCGGGTGATCATCGCGATGGGTTCGGTGGCCTCGGCGGCGCGCCCGAAGGCCGCGATGCGCATCCGGTCGGTACCCGCGAAGCGCATGTTGCGGGCGAGGGCGGCGCGGTCGAGCCGGGGCGCGTAGCCGAGCCGGCGCAGGTTGGCGAGGCCTCGCTGGACCCGGGGATCGCCCGCGGGGATGGCGCCCGCCGGCGAGAAGAGGTAGATGCCGTGCGCGGCCGCCGATGTCGTCATCGCCGAAGTCTGCCATGGATCGAACAGCCAGCCGCCCGGCGGGCGGCTACACTAGCGCATCGAAAACGACGCGGCGCGGCACCGTCGGGGAGGCGGGCCGCACAGGATGGGGACCTGGATGATTCGCAACGAGGATGCCAGGCGCGTGGTCGAGCGCGTGCGGCGGATCCTGTTCTCGCCCACCGAGGCATGGCCGGAGATCGAGCGGGAACCGGCCACGATCGGGGGCATCTACCGGCAGTACCTGGTCTGGCTGGCCCTCGTGCCGGCCATCGCGGGTTTCATCGGGGCCTCCGTCATCGGCTACCAGAGCCTCGGCTTCGGCGGTCGGCTCGGCGTGGGCGCCGGCCTCGTCCAGCTCGTCGTGGGGCTCGTCCTCACGCTCGTCGCCGCCTATGTCGTGAGCCTCGTCGTCGACTGGCTCGCCCCGAAGTTCGGCGGCACGCCGAACCGCCTCGCCGCCTTCAAGCTCGTGGCCTACGCATCCACCGCGGCCCTGCTCGGCGGCATCTTCGCGATCGTGCCGCTGCTCGGCCTGCTCGGGCTGGTGGCCGCGATCTATTCGATCTACCTGCTCCATCTCGGCCTGCCGGTCCTGATGAAGAACCCGCCCGACCGCACGCTCTTCTACACGATCGCGGTGGTCGCCTGCGCGTTCG
>DAIMFM010000331.1:1562-2460 GCA_036724585.1 Burkholderiaceae bacterium
AACCTGCTGGTCGCCGGCGTCGTCGGCTGGTTCCTGCCCTCGCCGGCGCTGCCGGGCCAGACCGACATCGGCGTCGGTGCCCGCCCCGACGGCGACGCGCTGACGGCGGCCAAGGTCGACGAGCTCGCGCGTCGCATCGAGGAGATGAGTCGTCGCATCGAGGCGACCGGCCGCAACGGGGAGGCCGAGCAGCTCGCCCGCGCCAGCCGCGAGGCCATGGGCGACATGGCCCGTGGCACCGGCGGGCGCACGCCGCTGCCGGCCGCGCAGCTCAAGGCGGTGCTGCCCGAATCGGTGGCCGGCATGAAGCGCGGCGGCTACGAAGCCGAATCGACCAGCATGATGGGCCTGAACATGTCGAGCGCCAAGGCGAGCTACGAGGACGGGAACCGTTCGCTCAAGCTCGAGATCATCGACACCGGCAGCGCGGCTGGCCTGCTCTCGGGCCTGGCCGGATGGGCCAACGTGCTGGTCGACCGCGAGACCGACACGAGCACCGAGAAGACCTGGCGCAGCGGCGACCGGGTGATCAACCTGCGGGCCGACAAGGACGGCAGCCGGGCCGACTACAAGCTGCTGCTGCCCAACGGCATCGTGATCGAGGCCCGCGGCCGGCACATGAGCGTCGAGGACGTGACCGCGGTGGTCGCCGGCCTCGACCTGCGTGAACTCGAGGCGGCCGACTGACGGGACCGCTCGCTGGAGAAACGGGATGGCGGAAGGCAACACGGAACGGGGCAAGGTCGCGATCGTCACGGGTGCCGGCACCGGCATCGGCCGCGCGGCCGCACTCGCACTGCTCGCGGACGGCTGGCAGGTGGTGCTCGCCGGGCGCCGGCAGGCACCCCTCGAGGAACTCGCGGCGCAGGCCGGCGCCGACCGCGCGCTCGCCCTGCCC
>DAIMFM010000332.1:0-2439 GCA_036724585.1 Burkholderiaceae bacterium
GCGCGTGGCGAGCGCAGGGCCGGAGCGTGAGGAACTCGCCGGGCTGCTGCGCCGGCATCGCCTCTCGATCGTCGCGGCGCTGCATGCCGGCGAGGGCCTCGAGCCGGTGATGGAGCGCGACGATGACGGCGAGTCGGCGGGCAATCTCTGGGCCATCGGTTTCCTGCGCGGCATCGATGCGCAGGCCGAGGAATGGACGGGACTCGATGACGACCCCGACCTCGCCGCCTGGCTCGAACCCTTCGAGATGCTGGCGGAGGAACGCGACCTCGCGAGCGACGAGGTGGTGGCGCCGATCGACGGCGATCGCCAGGCGGTGGTCGAGGACATGGTCGACTCGGCCTTCGCCTTCTATCATCACTACGAGCCCGCGCGCAGCCGGGCCACCGCGCCGGCCACCATCCGCCGCGGCGCGCCCGCCCCCGGGCGCAACGACCCTTGTCCCTGTGGCAGCGGTCGCAAGTACAAGCGCTGCTGCGGCGCCAACGACAAGGAGACACGGTGAGCACGACGAATAGCGGATCCCCGGCACTTCCCCATGGTTCGGCGCGCGACGTGGCCGCCGCCATCCGCGCCGGTCGCCTCGGTTGCGTCGAGGCGCTCGAGGCCTCGATCGGGCGGGTGCGCCAGCACGACGACCGGATCAATGCGGTGGTCGTTCGTGACTTCGACCGGGCGCTCGATGCGGCCCGCCGGCTCGACCGCCTGCCGGCGGACCATCCCGACCGTGCCCTGCCGCTGTTCGGCGTGCCGGTCACGGTGAAGGAGTCCTTCGACATGGAGGGCCTGCCGACCACCTTCGGCTTCCCCGACATGCGCGGCAACATCGCCGCGACCGACTCGTACGTCGTGCGCCGCCTGCGCGAGCCGGGCGCCGTCGTGTTCGGCAAGACTAACGTGCCGGTATCGCTGGCCGACTGGCAGAGCTTCAATCCGGTCTACGGCACCACCTGCAATCCCTGGGATACGGGCCGCGTCCCCGGTGGCTCCTCGGGCGGCAGCGCCGCGGCGCTGGCCGCCGGATTCTCGGCGCTGGAGTTCGGCAGCGACATCGGCGCCTCCATCCGCAATCCGGCGCATTACTGCGGCGTGTTCGGCCACAAGCCGACCTACGGCATGGTGCCCTCCGACGGCCACGCCCTGCCGGGCCAGATCGTGCCCAAGGACATCGCGGTGGTGGGGCCGCTCGCGCGCAGCGCCGGCGACCTCGCCCTGGCGCTCGAGCTCACCGCCGGGCCGTCGGCCCGTGACGCGGCGGCGTGGTCGCTGCGCCTGCCGCCCGCCGTGCACGGGAAGCTCTCCCAGTTTCGCGTCGCGATCGTCACCTCCGACCCGACCGCCGATGTCGACGAGTCGGTACAGGCGCCGCTGCGCGAGCTCGGCGGGTTCCTCGCGAAACAGGGCGCGCGGGTCGACTTCGATGCCCGCCCCGACTTCGACTTCGACGAGGCGCACCGGCTCTACGTGCTGATGCTGCGCGCCGAGACGGGATGGTCGATCGACGACGCCACATTCGAAAAGCAGCTCGAGCGCGCCGGCAGGCTCGGCGCGGACGAACGCGGCTACGAGGCGATGATGCTGCGTGCCCATACCCTGCGCCATCGCGAATGGGCGTGGATCAATCGGCGCCGCTACGAGATGCTGGCGGCCTGGGAGCGCTTCTTCCGCGACTGGGACATCCTGCTGTGCCCGACCGCGGCGACGCCCGCCTTCCCGCACATGCACGAAGGCGAGCGCTGGGAGCGCATGATCGACGTCAACGGCCGCGGCCAGCCGACCACGACCCAGCTGTTCTGGGCCGGCCTGTCGTGCGCCTTCTTCCTGCCGGGCACCGTCGCTCCCATCGCGCTCGCCGCGCCGGAATCGGGCTATGCCGGCCTGCCGGTCGGGGTGCAGATCGTCGGCCCGCGGTTCGCCGATCTCACCACGATCCGGTTCGCCGAACTGCTCGAGCGGGAGTACCGCGGCTTCGTTCCGCCGCCCGGTGCCTGAGCGGGCGTTGCCCCGGCTGCGGGCACATGCCCGCGGCCCCGACATCCTGCGGGCCGCCTGGCCGGCGGCGCTGGTGATGCTCGTGGCGGCCCTGCTGCGCTTCCTTGCGGTCGAACCCGAGGAGATTGCGCATGCCTGCCAGCCCGATCCCTGGTCGGGCCTGTGCGCGGCGCGCTCGGCGCTCATCCAGCTCTTCCTCGGCCAGCGCATCGGCTGGGCCGCCTTGCTGGTGGCGGTGGCGGCGCTGCTCCTGCGCCGGCGCGCGCTGGCGAGCGTCGCGCTCGCCCTTGCCGGCGCCGGCCTCGTGCTCTATTCGCCTGAGCCCTCGGCCGCGGCGCTGGTCATGTCAGTCGTGGTGCTCGCGCGGCGCTGACAGCGGCGCGCCCGCATGGAGTGCGCCGCCCACGGGCGGCGGCTCCGTCGCGCCGGCGGTCCGGCCCACGGGCC
>DAIMFM010000333.1:0-2437 GCA_036724585.1 Burkholderiaceae bacterium
TTGCTGCGCGCCGGGGGCGAGTACGCGCGACTGTGGGCGCTGCAGCAGCGCGACGGCGAGTCGGGGTCTCAGCGGGAAGAACGGCTGCCGGCGTAGCGACCGCCCGCGGACCGGCCGCGCGACCGCAGGGCGCGCCGGTCGGCTTACGGCCCCGAGTTTTCGCCCGACTCCGGCCGACCGCCCCAGGGACGCGCCGTACCGGGCGCTGGCGCCGGCCGGCTGTTGCGCACGCCGTTGTCGGGGCGCGGCGGGCGCCCCACGTGCGGGCCGCCGTTGTCCGGACGACCGCCGGGCTGCCAGCGATTTGGCGGGGGCGCGGGCCGCGGCTGCCCGGCGTGGTAGCCGGGTGGACGGTAACCCGGAGGCGGGCGGTAGCCGGGCGCCGGCCGGTAGACCGGGGGTCGCTCGATGTAAACGGGCGGCGGACTCACGATCACCGCCGGCGGGTACGAGGGGACATAGTACGGATCGACCCAGACCGGCGACACCGGATAGGGCTCGGCGTAGACCGATGCGGGTCCGACCGGATAGCTCTGGTCGTAGTAGACCCCGCCCGGGGCCACGCAGCCTGCCAGCAGCAGCATGCTGCCCAAGGCAAAGGCGCCGACCAGGCGGGGGCCGTTGGGTCCGGGGCGGCGACCGGTGATGCGATTCGTGTCCATGGTTTCCAGAACGGCCTGGCCGGCCCCGCCGTTGACCCCCTCGGCCGGGCTTTACACTCGTTAACGGTTGAAACGCTCAGCCATACTTGCCGCAACGCAGCATGCCCGCTGGGCTTGCGCTGCGTCTTCTGCGCCCATGGACCCGCCGTCTGGCCGGAGGAGCCCGTCGCGATCTCGGGCTGCTTCGGCCGGGAGCTGGCTACTCGGGGTGCTGGCTACTTCGCCCGAGTGAGCGGCGTCGACCAGCCGCGCAGGACGCGCCCTTCCCGCGTCAGGGTCACCGCAAGGTTCACGCCGGTGATCGACACGCGGCCGTCCTTCTCCTCGACGTATTCGGCCGGCATCGTCTGATCGCCGTGACTGACCAGCACCCGCTTGCGGTCGACGAACTCCAGCTTCTCCTGGCCGTTCGACGACCGGTAGACGCGCCCGGCCAGCGGCCCCGCCTCCTTGCGGTTGATCGCAGCCAGGATCGTGTCGCGTCGGTCGTCGGCGGCCTTGCGAAATCGCGGCACCTGCTCGCCGGCGACCGGCGGCCAGTTGCCGATTGCAGCGCGCGCCGCGTCGATCCGCTCGAGCGAAGCCTGGTCTTCGGGCAGTTTCGCCAGTTCGGCGGCGAAACTCGAATACAGCGGCTCCGCCACCGCGTTGCGCCGGGCATCGGCGGCTTCGCGGATCCGCGCGGCCTGTGCCGGGGTCAGCAGCGTGGCCAGTTGCGGCGCCGAGCGCCGTTCGATGTCGGCGAAGGCATCGTCGAAACCGGTCGACGATTTTCCGAGTTCGGCGATCACCGCGCTGGCGATCCCGTCGCCGATCGCTGCATGGCGCGTCTCGATCGCCTTTTGGAGCTGCGTGCGCTCCGCCGGCGCGAAAACGTCGGCATAGTCCCTGGCGAGGCTCTGTCGCATCCGCTGCAACGCGACCAGTCCGTTCGGGTCGACCGGAACCTTGTCGAGATCGGCGACCATCTGGTCCAGCACCGCCTTGCGCATGCCGGCTGCGGCTTGTCCGGCGGGGGTCGTGACGATGCTGGCGATGTCCGCCGAGGTCAGGTGCACGATCGCGCTCGCGAGTTCGCGGGCCGGCGCCATCGCCTGCATCGCCGGCGGCGGTAGCGAACCGGCGGCCTGCTGGAACTTCCGGTAGCCGTCGGGGGTGCCGGCATCGGCGAGCGCCTGCATCAGGCGCAACAGCCCCGGCGACGGCGGCACGGCGGCCAGCGCCGTCATCGATTTCCTTGCCTGCTCGCGGGCAGGCGCCACCGCCTTCGCGAAGTTGGCGACGCGGCTGATCAGCGCACTCTGGATGTTGTTGTAGAGACCGGAAAGCTGCCGGTCCTTGGTCTCGCGACGGCATCGAAGCACCGACTCGCGCACCGCCTGCACGTCGGACTCGGTCCAGGACACCATCGGCTTTCCGAAGCGCTTCGTCGTTTCTTCGTCGGCGAACAGTCGTGCGAAGCGATGGCGATTGTCGATCGCATTCGGCTGCCATTCGACGTTGCGGTCGAACTTCGCCGCCCATTCGGCCATTGCGACACACGAAGGCGGGCTGACCGAGTCGGCCGCACGTGCAGCCAGGCAAGTCGACGAAATCGCGGCGGCGATCAGTGCGGCGGCGATCGTGGGCGGCTTTTGCTTCACCGTCGGTGAATCGGGTGTCTTCACGAATCTTGTCTCCGGTGGGGGCGTGGCCAAGAGGCGCGCGGCACCGCGCCTCCGGGTATTCGGCACGCGGTCAGGATCGTGTTGCTCCGATCTTCGCGCCGCGCCCGA
>DAIMFM010000334.1:0-2433 GCA_036724585.1 Burkholderiaceae bacterium
GGAGCAGGACGAGCGCCGGCACGGCGCAGGCGATGCAGGCGATGCCGAGCAGCGCCCACTCGCCGAACACCGACAGGCCGGCCCTGCGCGCGGCCTCGATGAGCAGTACGGTGGACAGGATGCCGATGCCGACGCCGGCAAAATGCAGCGCGATCAGGCCGGGCCGGCCGAGCGCGAGGAGCCGCCTGGTCACGATGGCGGTCCCCAGCACGAGGACGAATGCGCTGGCGACGCCCGAGGCGGCGCGCAGGGCCAGCCAGCCGTAGCCGCTGAAGACGGCGACGCCGGCACCGGTGGTGACGGCGCTCGCCAGCGCGCCCACCACCAGCCAGCGACGCTGCAGGCGCCCGCTGGCGATCGTCGCCGCGACGAGCGCGCCGGCGACATAGCCGAAGTAGTTGGCGCTGGCGACGTCACCCGCCTGCGCCAGCGACCAGGACAGCGCCTCGCGCAAGCCGGGGAGCAATGGGGTATAGGCGAAGCGCCCGATCCCCATCGCGACGATCATCAGCAGCATGCCGGCGAACGCGACCCGCGTCGCTTCGCCGGCCGCGGCGCCGTCCGCCGCCCCCGGGCCCGGCGGGCTCACCGAAGGCGCCGGCTCAAGGTGTCAGGGCCCGTGGACGAATGGCGATGGCTTCGTTCGCGGGTTCTCAGTTCACGACCTGGGCGAGCTCGCCCTTCTTGTAGCGCTCGACCATCTTCGACAGCGGTATCGGGGTGATGCGGCTGCCCTGGCCGGCACAGCCGAACTGCTCGTAGCGGGCCAGGCAGATCTTGCGCGCGGCCTCGCGGGCCGGCTTGAGGTACTCGCGCGGATCGAACTTGTCGGGATGCTCGACGAAGAAGCGACGGATCGCGCCGGTCATCGCCAGCCGGATGTCGGTGTCGATGTTGATCTTGCGCACACCGTACTTGATGGCTTCCTGGATCTCCTCGACCGGTACGCCGTAGGTTTCCTTCATCTTGCCGCCGAACTCGCGGATCTCGGCGAGCAGCTCCTGCGGCACGCTCGACGAGCCGTGCATCACGAGGTGGGTGTTCGGGATGCGGGCGTGGATCTCCTTGATGCGGGAGATCGCGAGGATGTCGCCGGTGGGCTTGCGGGTGAACTTGTAGGCGCCGTGGCTGGTCCCGATCGCGATGGCGAGCGCATCGACCTGGGTCTGCTTGACGAAGTCGGCCGCCTGTTCCGGATCGGTGAGCAGCTGCTCTCGCGTCATGGTGGCCTCGGTGCCGTGGCCGTCCTCCTTGTCGCCGCGCATCGTCTCGAGAGAACCGAGGCAGCCAAGTTCGCCCTCGACGGTGACGCCGACCGCATGCGCCATCTCGACGACCTTGCGGGTGACATCCACGTTGTATTCGTAGCTCGCGATCGTCTTGCCGTCCTCCTCGAGCGAGCCGTCCATCATGACCGAGCTGAAGCCGAGGTCGATCGCGCCGCGGCATACCGCGGGCGACTGCCCATGGTCCTGGTGCATGACGATGGGCACCTTGGGATAGGACTCGACGGCGGCCGCGATGAGGTTGCGCAGGAAGTGCTCGCCGGCATACTTGCGGGCGCCCGCGGAGGCCTGCATGATCACCGGCGCATCGATCTCGCTGGCCGCCGACATGATGGCCTGCACCTGCTCCAGGTTGTTCACGTTGAAGGCCGGAATCCCGTAGCCGTTCTCGGCCGCATGATCCAGCAGCTGACGCATCGACACTATTGGCATTTCGACTCCTGTCATCCAAGTAGGGAAAGCCGGGCCGCGGCGAGGCTCTTTTGGAACCGGCCCGCGCGGCAGGCGCTACATCGTGGGATTATCGCCCACCGGCCGGATGCACCGGGGAAATAAGTCGCTTTGCGCGCTCGGTGCGCCCGCAGGCAGCAATTGCCGGGCCCAGGCGCCGTGTCGTGGAGCGGGCCCGCGCGCCTTTCAGTCGAGTCGCAGGGCGATGCCCGTGACCACCAGCAGCTCGTCGGGCCGCTTGTCCTCGCCCGGCTCGGTGCTCTTGCGCCAGTGCACCGTGATGTCCAGGCTCAGCCGCTCCGTGATCGCCGCGCGCGCCGTCCCGTCGTAGACCAGGCGGTGCGCCGAGGTGTAGCTGAGGTTCGGGTACCAGCTCAGCCGATGGGTCAGCGTCAGGTTGTCGGTGAGCTCGAACTCGGCTTCGGTCCCGAGCAGTGCCTCGGCGCGATCGTAGTTGCGGCGCGGGCCGCCGATGATGTCCAGGGGCGTGTAGAAGCTCTCCGCCGTGTAGCCGATGCCGCCCAGGACGGACCAGGAGAGCCGGCGGCGCTCGTTGATGCGATACCCCATGCCCGCGGCCAGCGAGGTGCGTCGCTCGAGGTTTCCCGGCCGGTCGTGCCGGTACTCGGCCTGCCCGAAGACGAACCAGCGCTTGCGGATGTCGCGGCTGTAGCGGGAGCGGAGATCGAGCAGTGCG
>DAIMFM010000335.1:0-2429 GCA_036724585.1 Burkholderiaceae bacterium
CGCAGCGCCGCCGCCGTATCGGTGGTGAAGAACGGGTTGCCGGTCCCCGCCGCGAAGATGACCACCTTGCCCTCTTCGAGGTAGCGCAGGGCCTTGGGGCGGATGTAGGGCTCGACGACCTGTTCGATCTTGAGCGCCGACTGCACCCGCGCCACCACCCCGGCCTGGCGCAGGGCATCCTGCAGCGCCAGCGAGTTCATCACCGTGGCGAGCATGCCCATGTAGTCGGCGGTTGCCCGGTCCATGCCCGACGCCCCGCCGGCCACGCCACGGAAGATGTTGCCGCCGCCGATGACGATCGCGAGTTCCACGCCGAGCGTCACGATGTCGGCGATGTCGGCCACCATCCGCTCGATGGTCGCCCGGTTGATGCCGTAGGCGTCCTCGCCCATCAGGGCTTCCCCCGAGAGCTTCAGCAAGATCCGCTTGTAGCGCGGCCCATCCCGGCCGTTCGCGTCCGGCGCCGCCGTTTCCTCAGACCTCACTTGACCTCCACGCCGTGGGACACAGACTGAGGCGCATTATGCGCGAATGCGCCGGGCGTCGGCAGCGCCCGCGACGAGGCGGGCAGGCCGGGCGACGCTCGGCACGGCACCGCCTGCCTCAGCGCTTCGCCGCGGCCGCCTGCGCCGCCACTTCGGCGGCGAAATCGTCCTGGCGCTTCTCGAGGCCCTCGCCCACTACGTAGAGGGTGAAGCCCGCGACCGAGGCCGAGCGCGACTTGAGCAGCGCGGCGATCGTCTGCTTGTCGTCCTTGACGAAGGGCTGGCCCAGCAGGGTGACCTCCTTCAGGTACTTCTGCACCGTGCCCTCGACCATCTTCTCGACGATGTCGGCCGGCTTGCCCGACTCGGCCGCCTTGGCCCGGGCGATCGAGCGTTCCCGCTCGATTTCCTCGGCGGCCACGCCATCGGCCGACAGGGCGCGCGGCTTGGTCGCGGCGATGTGCATCGCGAGGTCGCGGCCCAGTGCCTCGTCGCCGCCGACCAGGTCGACCAGGACGCCGATCTTGGCGCCCCCGTGGACGTAGCTCGCCAGCCGCCCCTCGGCCTCGATCCGGGCGAATCGGCGAATCGAGAGGTTCTCGCCGATCTTGCCGACGAGGGCGGTCCGCACGCTGTCGACCGTGCCGTCACGGCAGGGCAGCGCGGAGAGCGCGGCGACGTCGGCCGGGTTGCTCGCCGCCACCATGGTGGCGAGCTCGGCCACGAAAGCCAGGAAATCCTCGTTCTTGGCGACGAAGTCGGTCTCGCAGTTGACTTCGATGATCGCGCCCAGGCGGCCCTCGTCGGCCACATGGATGCCGACCACGCCTTCGGCGGCGATGCGCGAGGCCGCCTTGCTCGCCTTGTTGCCGAGCTTGACCCGCAGGATGTCCTCGGCCTTGGCCATGTCGCCATCGGCCTCGGTCAGGGCCTTCTTGCATTCCATCATGGGCGCGTCCGTCTTGGCGCGCAGTTCCTTGACCATGCCAGCGGTGATTTCCGCCATCGTATTCTCCAGTCGGTCGGCGGTCGCCATGGCGCCAGGGGCGTCGGCGACCCGCCGAGAAACGACGGGGGCCGCCATCCGCCAGGCCGACCGGCCCGTCGAACGGCAGCCCCCGGGGTTGTTATTCCTCGTCGGACTCGAACTCGTCGACGCCTTCGACCTCGACGAACTCCTCGTCCGACTCCTTCGCGACCTCGGCCAGCGCGCTGGCGCGCGCCGCGACGATGGCGTCGGCCGCCGCCCGGGCATACAGGCGCACCGCGCGTCCGGAGTCGTCGTTGCCGGGGATCACGTAGGCGATGCCCTCGGGACTGTGGTTGGTATCGACCACGGCCACCACCGGGATTCCGAGCTTGTGGGCCTCGGTGATCGCGATCTTGTGGAAGCCCACGTCGACGACGAAGAGCGCATCGGGCAGGCCGTTCATGTCCTTGATCCCGCCGAGGCTGCGATTGAGCTTCTCGTAGTCGCGCTGGAACATCAGCGCTTCCTTCTTGGACATGCGCTCGAGCCCGCCCTCGGCGATCGTGACTTCCATGTCGCGCAGGCGCTTGATCGAGCCCTTCACCGTCTTGAAGTTCGTCAGCATGCCGCCGAGCCAGCGCTGGTCGACGTAGGGCATGCCGGCCCGGGTGGCTTCCTCGGCGATGGCCTCGCGGGCCTGGCGCTTGGTGCCCACGAACAGGACCGTGCCGCCGTTCGCGGCGAGCTTGCCGAGGTAGTTGAGCGCTTCCTGGAGCTGGACGACCGTCTTCTCCAGGTTGATGATGTGGATCTTGTTCCGGTGGCCGAAGATGAACGGCGCCATCCGGGGATTCCAGAAGCGGGTCTGGTGTCCGAAATGGACGCCCGCCTCCAGCATTTGTCGCATCGTGACCGACATTTCCGTGAACTCCGCAAGCAAACAGGTTGTGACTTGCGCCAACCGCCGCCGCGCG
>DAIMFM010000336.1:0-2397 GCA_036724585.1 Burkholderiaceae bacterium
GCCCCGGGGCCGCATCGCTTCGCCGGAAACCGCGATGCCGACGACCATCGCCGACGGCGAGCTGCTGCTGGTCGACGACTGCCAGCGGCTCGACGCCGGCGGCCAGCAGGCGCTCTTCGGCCTCTACAACCAGGTCCAGGCCGGGATCGCTGCGACCCTGGTGGTGGCGGGCGACGCCCCGCCCCTGGCGATGCGCCTGCGCGAGGACCTTCGCACCCGGCTCGGCTGGGGCCTGGTCCTGCAGCTGCGCCTGCTCGACGACCACCACAAGGCGGCCGCGCTGGAGCGCCACGCCAGCAGCCGCGGCGTCGCGCTCGGGCGCGACCTCGTCCCCTACCTGCTGTCGCGCTACGACCGCGACATCCGCAGCCTGATCGCGCTCTTCGATGCGCTGGACCGCTACGGCTTCGAGCGCAAGCGTCCCCTGAACCGGCAGCTGCTGCGGGAATTCGAGGCCGACGCCGCCCTCGCGCCCGGCGATCCGGGCTCGGGCTGATAAAATCGCCCTCCGACCATGAACCTCGCCCTCTTCGACCTCGACCACACGCTGCTGCCGATCGACAGCGACTATGAATGGTCGCGCTTCCTGGTAGCAGCCGGCAAAGTCGACTCGGCGCGCTTCGCCAGCGAGAACGACCGCTTCTATCGCGAATACCAGGCCGGCACACTCGATATCGCCGAGTTCCTCGCGTTCCAGCTCGGCCCGCTGGCGGCGCTGCCGCGCGACGAGCTCGACCGGCTGCAGGCGCGCTACATGGACGAGGTGGTGCTGCCGGCGATCCTGCCGCCGGCGCGCGAACTCGTGGCGCGCCATGCCGATGCCGGCGACCTCTGCGCGATCGTCACCGCCACGAACGAATACGTCACCCGCCCGATCGCGCGCGCCTTCGGCATCGATCACCTGATCGGGGCGCGGGTCGAGGAGATCGACGGCCGCATCACCGGCCGCAGTCCCGGCACGCCGTCGTTCCAGGAGGGCAAGGTCGTCCGGGTCCACGAGTGGCTCGCGACGCTCGGCCACGCCTGGGATGACTTCAGGCATACCACCTTCTACAGCGATTCGATCAACGACCTCGCCCTGCTGGAGCGGGTGAGCCAGCCGGTCGCCACCAATCCGGACGCAAGGCTCGAGGCCATCGCCCGCGAGCGCGGCTGGCCGATCCGGCGCCTGTTCGAATGATCCGCAAGCTGATCGGCCGACTGCTGCGCCGCCCGCCCGCGCCCACGCCCCAGATGCGTTCGCACGCGCGCCGCTACCGCGGTGCCGAGCTGGGCCTGTCGCGCGCGGCCATGTCGAGCGCGGCCCAGCGTACCTGCGAAGGCCTGCACAAGGCGGGCTTCAAGGCCTACGTCGTCGGCGGCGGGGTGCGCGACTCGCTGCTCGGCCTGAAGCCGAAGGACTTCGACGTCGCCACCAACGCCACGCCCCAGGAAGTCAATCGCATCTTCCGCCGCTCGCGCCTGATCGGGCGCCGCTTCCAGATCGTCCACGTGCTCTACGGGCGCGAGGTCGTCGAGGTGTCGACCTTCCGTGCCGCGCAGGTCGATGCGGAGACCGACGATCACGGGCGGGTCCTGCGCGACAACGTCTGGGGCACCCTGGAGGAAGACGCCGCACGCCGCGACTTCTCGATCAACGCGCTGTACTACGACCCGATCGCCGACCAGGTCCTCGACTTCCACAACGGCGTGCGCGACATGCAGGCGCGGGTCATCCGCATGATCGGCGATCCCGCCGCCCGCTTCCGCGAGGACCCGGTACGGCTGCTGCGGGTGGCGCGCTTTGCCGCCAAGCTCGGCTTCACCATCGAGGAACGCACACGCGCCCCGATGCGCGAGCTCGCCGGCCTGATCTCGAACGTGCCCAGCGCGCGGCTGTTCGACGAGATGCTCAAGCTCCTGCTCTCGGGCCATGCGCTGGCAAGCCTGCACCAGCTGCGCGCCGAGGGCCTGCAGCACGGGCTCCTGCCACTGCTCGACCTGATCCTCGAGCAGCCCGACGGCGAACGCTTCATCTCGACGGCGCTCGCCAAGACGGACGCCCGGATCGCCGATGGCCGCACCGTCAGCCCCGGCTTCCTCTTCGCCACCCTGCTCTGGGAACGCGTCAACGCGCTCTGGACCCGCTACCGCGAGGAAGGCCAGAACCCGATCCCGGCGCTGAACCTGGCGATCGACGAGGTGCTCGACGCCCAGGCCGGCAAGCTCGCCATCCAGAAGCGCTTCGTGGCCGACATGCGCGAGATCTGGAGCCTGCAGCCCCGCTTCGAGCGGCGCAGTGGCCAGGCGCCGTATCGCCTGGTCGAGCACATGCGGCTGCGCGCCGGCTACGACTTCCTGCTGCTGCGCGTCGAGACGGGGGAGGTGCCCGCCGAACTCGGCGACTGGTGGACCGAG
>DAIMFM010000337.1:0-2378 GCA_036724585.1 Burkholderiaceae bacterium
TGTAAGGCTGGTCCCCGTGAGGTAGTGCAAGAGAGAGTAGGCCCGATGATACGTGGGAATGCGGCCAACTTGAACGCCGATTCGGGGGCGTGTTGCAAGGATTCTCCGGTATCGGAGGCATGCGACTTGCGCGCGAAGTCGCGGCCGAAGCGTGTTGCGCGGGTCGGCACCAAGGCCCAGGACACTCGTCTCCGGCCGGGTCGTCGAGATTGATCCGTTGCTTGCGAGTACGCCTGAACTGGTTCACCGCGAACCGTGTGGGCGAGGACGAATCGCCCGCGTTGCCCCGGCGCGCTGGCAGGAAGCCCCCGCCCGGCTGGCGGACTCGAATGACGGCCCCGGGGCCGCGATGGCGCCGCGCCGCGGTCTTTCCATCATGGTGTGGTGCCGGTCGACGCCCTCGCGCCTGGGCGCCGGGAAGCCGGCGGAACGCTGGCCTTCGTCGAACGCACCCAGGACCCGTGCTGGGGTTCGCTGGTTTTCTGAAGGCAGCCAGTACACTTCCAGTCCGTCCGACAAGCGCACCCGGCCGTCCGGGCCACGCCGCCAGAGAGCCAAGATCGATGCTGCGAGTGATCACCACCAACCTCAACGGGATACGTTCCGCGCAACGCAAGGGATTCCATGAATGGGTGGCCGCGCAGGACGCCGACTTCGTCTGCGTGCAGGAGATCAAGGCGACCGACGCCGACATCCCCGAGGAGATGCGGCGCATCGGCGAGCTGGAGGGGTACTTCCATGCCGCCGAGAAGAAGGGCTACAGCGGCGTGGGCATCTACTGCCGGCGCCCGCCCGAGCGGCTGGTCGCCGGCTTCGGCGACGAGGAGTTCGATGCGGAAGGGCGCTACCTCGAGGCGATCTACCCGGAGCTGGCGATCGTGTCCCTCTACCTGCCTTCCGGGTCGAGCTCGCCCGAGCGCCAGGAGGCCAAGTACCGCTTCATGGAGCGCTTCCTCCTCCATCTGGAAAAGCTGCGCGAGCGTGGCCTCGAAGTCATCATCTGCGGCGACTGGAACATCGCCCACAAGGAGATCGACCTCAAGAACTGGAAGAGCAACCAGAAGAACTCCGGCTTCCTGCCGGAGGAGCGCGCCTGGCTCACCCGCGTCTTCGACGAGCTCGGCTTCGTCGACGTGTTCCGCCTGCTCGACGACCGGCCCGAGCGCTATACCTGGTGGAGCAACCGGGGCCAGGCCTGGGCGAAGAACGTGGGCTGGCGGCTCGACTACCAGATCGCGACGCCCGGCATCGCGGCGCGGGCGCGGGCCTGCGACATCTACGTCGACGCCCGGTTCTCGGACCACGCGCCGCTGCGGATCGATTACGAGGTGGAGTAGGCGGATTCCCGTTCAGCACTCGCAATCGGCGACCGGCGCGGGCTCGACCACGGTCGCAAGCGATCGCTGTACCCGCAGCAGCCGGATCTCCTCCGGGTGTCGCCGGACGGCGAAGCCGCAGGCCCGGGCCGTCGCCAGCAGCGCCCTGTTCTCGCGCAGCACGTCGCCATACAGCTCCTTCACGCCCTGCGCCCGCGCGGCGACGACCAGCAGGCACAGCAGGCGCTTGCCGATGCCGAGCCCGCTCCAGGCGTCGGCCACCGCGATGCCGAATTCGGCCGACTCCGGATCGGAGCCGTCGCGCACTAAGCGCGCATCGCCCACCTGGGTCTGCCTGCCGCCGGGGAACGATTCGGCGACGAGCGCGAAGTGCTTGTGGTAGTCGACATGCGTGAAGGCATGCGCCAGGGATTCGGGCAGCGCGACCAGGCCCGACTGGAAGCGCAGGTAGCGCGAGCGGGAGGTCATGCCGTGCGCGACGAACTCGCGCTCCTGGACGACATCCTGCGGCAGCACCGGCCGCAGCGTCACCCAGCGGCCGTCGGCAAGCCGGAAGCGGTCGATCCATTCGACCGGATAGCGGGTGGCGGCGTCCATCATGGCAGCACCCGCATGCGTGCCGGGCCGCCGCGGTGGCGGCAGGCGGGGAGAGGAGGGTCGATGCAGTCGCCGGGGTACGCCATGTCGGTTCCTTGCGCATTCTCGATGCACGCCAATATGCTGGCCCGACCCGCCCCGATCAAACGAGGCTTCCGCATGGCGCGCATGAGCCCGGGGAATGCGAAGGGGTGCCGACGATGAGGATCCTGTGGGCCTACCTGCGGCCGCACTGGCGGCTCGCCGTGCTGGCGCTGGCGCTTGCCGCCGCGAGCCAGGTGCTCGGGCTGATCGACCCGATCATCTTCGGCATGATCATCGACGACTACGCCATCGGCGGCGGCGCGATGAGCGACGAGGCCCGCATCGCGGGCGTGCTCCGGCTGCTGGGCCTGGCGGTGCTCGTGGCGGTGCTCTCGCGCCTGGCGCGCGCCCTGCAGGAAT
>DAIMFM010000338.1:0-612 GCA_036724585.1 Burkholderiaceae bacterium
CGGGTCGGTATCGGCCGCGTCGCCGGGCGCGCCGCCCGTGATCACATTGCCTTCCAGGGGCTCGGCGCGGTCGGCGTCGAGCGAGACGGCATCGGGATTGGCCTGCGGCGGCAAATTGATCCCGATCACCTCGATCGTGATGGTGGCGGTATCGAGATTGCCGTCCGGATCCGCGATCGTGTAGGTGAAGCGATCGACGACCCGCTCACCCCCGCGCAATGCCCTGGCGGCCTCGGTCGTGGCGTCGTAGCGGTAGGCGCCGTCGGGTTCGAGGGTCAGGACGCCGTACTGGCCCGCGATGCGCGAACCGACACCCCCGAGGGGCACGGCGCCGTCGCTGCCGGCGCCCACCCCGACCACGGTCAGCGCATCGCCGTCCGGGTCGCTGTCGGCCCGGTCGCCGAGATCGTTGCCGCGGACCGCCTCGCCGTCATCGAGCACGCTGCCCTCGACCACGCTGCGGAAATCGTCCACCGCCAGCGGGGGAGCGCCCGGCGCACCGGGGTCGGGACAGGGTTCGACGCCGCGCACGACGAAGGTGAGCGTCGCGGTGTCGGTGGCGCCGTCGGGGTCCTCGATGAGGTAGGTGAAGACATCGCTGCGGGTCTCGCC
>DAIMFM010000338.1:622-2318 GCA_036724585.1 Burkholderiaceae bacterium
GTGCGCCGGGACGGTAGGGGTAGTTTCCGTCGCAGTCGATCTCGAGCTCGCCCCACAGGCCGGCGACGGTATCGCCGATGCCGCCCGGCCCGACGGTGCCCGCGTCGCCCGCGACGATGCCGGTGAGCTGTAGCGGATCGCCGTCCGGATCGTAGTCGGCGGTCTCGCCCGGCTTGCCGCCGGTGATGACGTTGCCGCCGATCGACACGGTGCCCAGGGAGAACTCGCGCAGGTCGTCGCCCGCCACCGGCGGGTCGTTGCCGTCGACCACGCAGATCGTGATCCAGCGCTCGATGCAGTAACCGTCGGGGTCGTTGACCTGGATGCCGAGCGCGGCCTCGCCCTCGAAGCCGTCGGCCGGGTCGATCCGCAGTCCCGCGAGCGCCTGGTTGACCTGCTCGAGCGAGCCGGTGAGCTCCACCCAGTCCTGGCCGTTGTAGCGCAGTTCCGCTCCCGGCACCTCGGCGAGCGTGGCGCCGCCGGTCGATACCCAGAGCTTGACCTGGTAGACGTCGCCGGGGCCGTCGTTCCCGTCGGCGACCTGCACGGGCGCCGCATGGCCGAGGCCCGGGAACCCGTCGAACCAGAGGGTGCCGTCCTCGCGCACGCTGGCCTTGGCATCGCCGGAGATCACCGGCTGGTCGTGGGCGGGTGCGGTGCTGGTGTCGAGGGGCGCCACGTCGGCGCTTGCGGCGGCCGCGCCGTCGAAGAGCATCCGCGGCTCGAGCGCCATCCGCATCGAGGCCGCACGCAAGGCGCTCGTCAGTCCCGCCATCCCTTCCCCCGCGCTGGCGCGCAACTACTTTGTTGGCGCAAATATACCGGAAGGAAGGCGTGCGGAATGCGGCGGATTCCACAATGGACGCGGCCTCGGGCGGCGCGCCCCGCCGCGGTGGCGCCGTCCCGGCGCGCGGGTCAGCCGGAGCCGGCCGGCTCGTCCTGCACCGGCACGTCGACCCAGCGCGTCGAGCCGGACTGTCCCGGGAAATCGACGAGCAATGCGCGCACCATGTACGGCAGTGCCGACGTCATGTCGGGCGAGAAACCGGTGTTGACGGCCGTGGCCTCGTAGACGCGCCGCGGCGGGTCCGCCGCGAGGTCGCGCATGGTGAGCGTGAGCCGGCGCTCGTAGCGACGCTCGCCGCGATCGTAGGCCCACCACGAGAGCGGCGCCGAGAAGCTCATGTAGGTGTGCGGGCCGCCGTAGCCGAAGCCGAAGTAGGGCGTGAAATAGGGCGGCGGATAGTAGCCGAGCCCGTGCGTGATGTACGGGCGGGTGGTGTAGGTGAAGCCCACCTCGAAGCGGGGATTGGACGTTTCCCTGAATCCCGCCGCGACCAGTTCGTCGCGCACGATGCGCTCGAAGTTGGCGTGCGCGAGGCTCTCGGCCTGGCCCTCGCTGCGCACCATCCGGAAGGTGCGCTCGCCCGCGGCAGCAGGCCATTCGTGGAAGACGGTGAGCTCCGAGCCGACCGTGCTCGCACAGGCGCCGAGGGCCAGGGCGAGCAGCGCGACACCGAGCCGGCCCAGGAGCCGGGAAAAGCCATCGCGAACGGACCACAGCTTAGAATGCATCGACAAACTCTTCTTCCGACATGCGAAGCGACCAAGGCACCATCGTACGCCGATCCGACTATCGGCCACCGGCATTCCTCGTCGACCACGTGGATCTCGAATTCCAGCTCGACCCGGCCCG
>DAIMFM010000339.1:0-273 GCA_036724585.1 Burkholderiaceae bacterium
GCGCGCGGCTGCCATGGCTCGCGGCGTCGGGCATCGGCACGCTCACGCTCGCCATCGTTGTCGGGATGCTGTTCGGCAACCTCGGCGCCTGGTCATCCGGTTCGACCGAGGCGGGCATCGATTTCTGCAAGTCCACCGTCCTTCGCATCGGCATCGTCCTGTTCGGCTTTCGCATCACCTTCCAGGAGATCGGCGAGGTGGGGCTGGCCGGGATGGCGACCGGCGCACTGGTCGTGTTGCTGACCTTCGGCCTGGCGCTTGCCCTGGGCACCC
>DAIMFM010000339.1:283-1917 GCA_036724585.1 Burkholderiaceae bacterium
TGGGCACCCGGGTACTCGGCCTCGATCGGCAGGGCGCGATCCTGATCGGCGCGGGCGCCTCGATCTGCGGTGCGGCCGCGGTCATGGCCACCCAGGGGATCGTGCGGGCGCGGCCCGAGACAGTGTCGGTGGCCATCGCGACGGTCGTCGTGTTCGGCACGTTGTCGATGTTCCTCTATCCGCTGCTCTACCCCTACCTCGGGCTCAGCGAACACGCCTACGGCGTCTACGTCGGGTCCACCGTGCACGAGGTCGCCCAGGTGGTGGCGGCCGGGGAGAGCGTGAGCGACCGGGCGGCCGCGACCGCCGTCATCGAGAAGATGTGGCGGGTCATGCTGCTCGCCCCGTTCCTGCTGGTGCTCGGCGTCCGTTGCGGCGCGGGCGGCGGCGAGTCCGGCCGCCGCGCGCGTGCCGGGATTCCCTGGTTCGCCGTGCTCTTCATCCTGGCCGCCGTGCTGAACTCGACCGGCGTGTTGCCGCCGGCGCTGGTCGAGATGCTCGCCACGCTCGCCATGTTCCTGCTTGCGGTCGCCATGGCCGCGCTCGGGTTGCGCACGCGGTTCCGGGCGGTGCGGGAGGCCGGCGCGAAGCCGCTGAAGCTGGGGGCGGCGCTCTGCGTCTTCCTCGTGGTCGGCGGCTACCTGGTCAACGTCGGCCTGGCGCGCTTGCTGGGATGAGCCGGGGCGGTGTCGCCCCGGGGCGCCTCAATCGTCCGGCGCCACCAGCTTGACCACGCTCGAGAAGTCGAGCCCGCCACGGCCCGCGGCGCGGTTCAGCGCGTAGAGATTGCGGGCCAGCTCGCCGAGCGGGATGGTCGCGCCGACGCCCATGGCGGCCTCGACCGCGAGGCCGAGGTCCTTGAGCATCAGGTCGTTGCCGAAGCCGCCCGTGTAGCCGCGCGAGGCCGGGGCGGTCTCGATCACTCCCGGCCAGGGATTGCAGACCTCGGTCGCCCAGCTGCGGCTGGTGCTGACGGCCATCATCGCCGACAGCGTCCTGGCATCGAGCCCGTGCGCCGCGCCGAGCGCGATGGCCTCGCCAGTGACCGCCATGATGACGCCCAGCGCCATGTTGTTGCACAGCTTGGCGACCTGGCCGGCGCCGGCATCGCCCATGTGGAAGATGTTCTTGCCCATCGCTTCGAGCACCGGTCGCGCCCTTGCGAGCGCCTGCGCATCGCCGCCGACGATGAAGGTCAGGGTGCCCGCGGCCGCGCCGGCGGTGCCGCCCGAGACGGGCGCATCGAGCATCGAGAGGCCACGCGCGCCCGCGGCCGCCGCGACCTTCTGCGCGCTGGCGGGTGCGATCGTGCTGCAGTCGATGATGAGCGTGTCCTTCTCGATGGCCGGAAGCAGGCCGTCGTCGCCGAGGTAGAGCGACTCGACATGGCGGCTGGCCGGCAGCATGGAGACCAGTACCTTCGCGCCCGCGAGCGTCGCCCGGGCGGACTCGGCGATGTCCACGCCCTGTCCCCCGGCCTGCTTGCAGGCGGCCTCGCTCAGGTCGAATCCGAGGACCGGGAAGCCCGCCTTGCGCAGGTTCGCCGCCATCGGGCCGCCCATGTTGCCCAGGCCGATGAAGGCCACCGGGGTAGAAGCTGCATCGGGCATCGCTATGTCTCCGTGGTCTGGTTG
>DAIMFM010000339.1:1927-2318 GCA_036724585.1 Burkholderiaceae bacterium
CAGGCGAGGTCGGCAAGGGGATGCGGGCCCTCGAAGCGGGGGCGCAGGTGGTCATCGATCCAGGCGTCGTCGACTTCGGCGAGCGTCGCAGGCTGCCAGCGCGGATTGCGGTCCTTGTCGACCAGCAGGGCGCGCACGCCTTCGGCGAAATCGTGATGGACGCAGCAGCCGACGGAAGCCCGGTACTCGAGGCGAAACACGTCGGCCAGCGACAGGTGCCGCGACGCGTCCAGCAGCGTGTAGGTCAGCGCCGCGGAACTCGGCGATCCCCGTCGCGAAGTCTCGCCCGCCTGGGCGAGCCATCGATCGCTGTCGTCGGCCAGTGACGCGATCCGCAGGAGCGCCGGCGCGAGCCCGTCGTGGCCGATAACGGCGTCGATGCGGGCGTAGT
>DAIMFM010000340.1:0-2313 GCA_036724585.1 Burkholderiaceae bacterium
GTCGAGCAGGACGATCTGCGGCTGCGACATCTCGATCTGCGACAAGGCTTCCGGGGCGTTGGCCGCCTCCCCGACGATCCGGTGCGGAAACTCGGGAGCCAGGTCGGCGAGCAGCTCGCGCAGTCGTGACCGGGCCACGGGTTCGTCGTCAATGATCAAAATCGAAGTTGCGTCTGACATCTCTGCGCCTTCTCTCTTTTCGATAGGGGAACTGGACGGTGACCCTGAACAGGCCTTCCTCGGTGGACATCACGAGCTGGCCCTCGACATCGAAGGTCAGCCCGAGTCGTTCGCGCACGTTCGACAGCGCCATCTGGTTGCCCGGCCGCGCCGGCGGCCGCTCGGGAAGCGGGTTGATGATCTCGACGCGCACCCGCTCGCCCGACTTCCCAATGTTAATCGTGATCCGGCCGGGATCGCTGCGTGGCTCGATGCCATGGTGGACCGCATTCTCGATGAGGGGCTGCAGGAGCAGCGACGGCAGCAGGGCGTCGCCCGGCATGTCGTCGACCTCCCAGTCGACCTGGAGCCTCTCCGACAGGCGCAGCTTCTCGATCGCCAGGTACTCCTTGCACAGCAGGACTTCCTCGTCGAGCGGCACGAGCTCGCGGCTGTCGCGCATGAACACCCGGAACAGGTCGGCGAGGTTCTCGAGGGTCCGCTCGGCCTGGCGCGTGTCGCTGCGCATGAGGCCGAGGACCGTATTGAGGCTGTTGAACAGGAAATGCGGGCGGATCCGGGCCTGCAGGGCCTGCAGCCTTCCTTCGGCCTGGGAGGGCTGCAGGGAGAGCTGGCGCAGCCGCAGCCATTCGATGAGGCCGAGCGCCACCCCGGCGGCGAGCGCGGCGCGCGCGCCGGCCCAGCCCAGGCCGCCGACGGCGCCGGGTTCCGGTGCGATGAGGCCGCCCAGCGCGAGGCTGACGATGAAGGTGACGGCCGCGGGAACGCCCATGCCCACCGCGTACTGGAGCCAGCGCGACTTGCCGTTGACCTGGCGGCGCAGCGGGCAGAGGATGATCAGGGAGGCGAGGGTCGCCGGCTCGACGATGGCGGCGATCTGCAGCAGCTGGTCGAAGAAACCCTGCCCGGCCGTCGCGACCACCGCCGCCAGGAGCAGGGCGCCGACGTTGATGCAGCCCAGGACGCGCAGCACGGTGCCGAGGTTGCAGCTGTCGGGGAGCACGGGCAGGTCGGCGCCATCGGTCTGGCGACGGCGCGGCTCGAGTTCCCCGGTATCGATTCCTGCTGGCGATGGCGTCATTTTCGCTTCAGGCGCCCGGCGGGTTTATCGTCACACGGCCGATATAATCCGACGGGCACTCTTGAAGTACGTTTGTCCAGTGAATCGCGTCGAGGCCCGATGCCCATGCGACGGCGTCGTCCGCGTGGCGGAACGGATCAGCCGATGGGCCTGGCGACCGTGCTGGTTTTCCACTCCCCTCTGTGTCCGGGATTATGACAGATCAACTCGCCAAGAAATCCGCAGCCTGGTCGGGCCGATTCTCCGAACCGGTTTCCGAGTTGGTCAAACGCTACACCGCCTCGGTCGATTTCGACCGGCGCCTCGCGATGCAGGACATCGACGGCTCGCTGGCCCATGCCCGGATGCTCGCGACGCGCGGCGTGCTGTCGGCCGCGGACCTCGCCGCGATCGAGTCCGGCATGACCCGGATAAGGGGGGAGATCGAGCGTGGCGAGTTCGAATGGTCCCTGGAACTGGAGGACGTCCACCTCAACATCGAACGGCGGCTGACCGAGCTCGCCGGCGACGCCGGCAAGCGGCTGCATACCGGCCGCTCGCGCAACGACCAGGTGGCGACCGACCTGCGCCTCTGGCTGCGGGCCGCGATCGACCGCTCGCTCGACGGCCTGCGCGCCCTGCAGCTGGCCCTGGCCGAGCTGGCCGAGCGCGAGGCGGCGACGCTGATGCCCGGCTTCACGCACATGCAGGTGGCCCAGCCGGTGACCTTCGGCCATCACCTGATGGCCTACGTCGAGATGTTCGCGCGCGACGAGGAGCGCCTCCTCGATGCCCGGCGCCGCGTCAATCGCCTGCCGCTGGGCGCCGCCGCCCTGGCCGGCACGAGCTACCCCATCGATCGCGAACAGGTGGCACGCGAGCTCGGCTTCGAGGCGCTCTGCGAGAACTCGCTCGACGCCGTCTCCGACCGCGACTTCGCGATCGAGTTCACCGCCGCGGCGAGCATCGCGATGATGCATGTCTCACGGCTGTCCGAGGAGATCGTCACCTGGATGTCGCCCCGGGTGGGCTTCATCGACCTGGCGGACCGCTTCTGCACCGGCTCGTCGATC
>DAIMFM010000341.1:0-2271 GCA_036724585.1 Burkholderiaceae bacterium
GATGGCCTCGGCCAGGCGGGCGTAGGCGTCCTCGACGCCCGCGGTATCCAGCGGTGCAGGGGTCACTGGTCGCCCTCCGTGACGGCGTCGTCGACCCGGCCGCCGCCCGCAGGCGTACCTGCATCCGCATCCGCACCCGCATCCGCGCCGGCATGGTGCCCCAGCGCGCGCCGGATGGCGGCGCCGATCGCGGCGGCATCGGGCCGGTGCCAGGCGGCGCACAGGTGCTGGTCGGGCCGGGCGAGCCAGCAGTCGCCATTGCGCGCGTGGTAGCGCGCCCGCGCCCTGCCGAGGGCGTCGACGACGCGACCGGCGCCGGCGAGCGCCGGGTCGACCACCCAGAGGGTGGAGAGCGGGGCGCCATGGCTCTCGGCCTGCGCGGCGCTGCGCTCGAGCGCGGCGAGCGTGTCGGCGTCGTCGGCGAAGCCGAGCAGCACGAAGCCGTCGGGCAGGTGACCGAGGAGGAAGTCGTCCTCGCTCAGGCGGGCGTCGGGAACCGGGACGCCGGGGACGGGGGCGGCCGGGTCGATGCCGACGGGCGCGCTGTTGAGCGGGCTGTCGAGATAGTCGTGCGGGCGCGACGTGCGCCAGTGCAGGAGCGGCTTGGGCCAGTCCTGCGAGAGCACGAGCGACAGCGTGGCGTCGCGCAGCAGCCGGTAGCCGTGCGAGGGCGGGCTCATGAAGCGGGTGCTGCGCCCGCCTTCGGCGCAGATCTCGCGCGCCGCGGCGACACGTTCGTGCGAATAGGTTTCGAGCAACGCCTCGGGCGCGATGCCGCGCTCGACCATGGCGAGCTTCCAGCCGAGGTTGCCCGCATCCTGGAAGCCGGTGTTGGCGCCCCGTACGCCGAAGATCGGCAGGAGGTGCGCCGCGTCGCCGGCGAACAGGACGCGCCCGGCCCGGAAGTCGGGCAGGGTCAGGGTGTTCGCGGTATAGACGGTGGCCCAGTCGAGCTGCCACTGCACCGGCCTCCCGACCATCTCGAGCACCCGGCCGATGCGCTCGGCCAGCGTGTCCGGATCGAGCGCTGCCTCGGGAGTCTCGTCGTCGGGCAGGCGGAAGTCGATCCGCCAGATGCCGTCGGGCTCGCGGTGCACCAGGACGTTGTTGCCCGGGTTCCAGTCGGGATCGAAGAAGCACAGCCTTTCGGTCGGCAGCCCGAGGTCGGCGCGAATGTCGGCGATCACGAAGCGGCCCGGGTAGTTCTCGCCCTCGAAGCGCAGGCCGAGGCAGCGCCGCACGGTCGAGCGCCCGCCGTCGGCGGCCACCACGCGGCGGGCCCGCAGCCGGTACTCCCCTTCCGGGGTGTCGAGCGCGAGCGTCACGCCGTCGTCGTCCTGTTCGATGCCGGTGCAGGCCGTCTGCCAGCGGATCTCGACCATGCCGCTCGCTTCGGCCGCATCGACGAGGTACTGCTCGATCAGCTGCTGCTGGGTGTTGGTGCCGGGCCAGAAGCGATCGTCGTCGTCATGCGGCATCTCCATCCGGTAGACCTCGTGGCCGCGGAAGAAGGAGCGTCCCGACTTCCAGGGCAGGCCGGTGGCCACGAAGGGCGCGATCGCGCCCACCGACTGGATGATCTCCATCGAGCGACGGGTGAGGACGATGGCCCGGCTGCCTTCGGAAACCTGGGCCTCCGCCTCGATGAGGACGCAGCGCACGCCGAGCCGGGCGAGCGCGAGCGCGGTGACCAGGCCGACCGGGCCGGCGCCCACGATCGCGACCGGATGGACGGTCCGGGCACCGTCCATCTCGGGCGGCCGGACGAAGTCGTGCACCTGGTAGACGTGGTAGAGCGACGGCCGTGGGGTGGTACTCGGGCGGTGCATGGCGGCGAAGGCGTGGCTGTGCTCGGGCTCAGTGTAGCCGGGCGCGCATGCGTGGCCGATTACGGATGATATTAGTGTGAGATAGTATGATAATGTATGAGAAAAGCTGGGGCAGCATGCGAGGACCGCCACAACATGACCACAGTGCGTAAAACCATCACCGTTACCGACTCTCAGGAGGCCTGGATCACCGCTCAGGTGCAGGCTGGCCGCTTTACCAATGACAGTGAAGTGATCCGCGACCTCATCCGCCGCGAGCAGGAGCGGGTTGCACAGATCGAGGCCGTGCGCCAGGCGTTGATCGAAGGTGAGCGCAGCGGAGATCCGCAGCCGTTCGATTTCGAAGCCTTCGCGCGCCGGAAAGTTGCGCAGCACGGCGGTTGATCAATCTGTAGCTTGCGCCAGAAAGCCGTGCGAAGCCGGCTGCTCGTTGGTCAGCCCC
>DAIMFM010000342.1:0-2266 GCA_036724585.1 Burkholderiaceae bacterium
GGCGGGGCTGTCGGCCCTCGCGATCGGCGTCGCCTACGAGGACTCCGGGCTGCCGGGCCTGCGGCCCGCGCCGCATGACGTCGCGCTGCGCTTCGTGGTCACGCAGGAACGTCTGGTCGACTGTGCACCGGCGAACCGGGCGCGACCGGCGGGCGACGATTGAACGCCTCGACGAAACCCGGCAGGTCGCGCGGGGCGAGCGCCTTGCTGAAGTGGTAGCCCTGCACCCGGTCGCAACCCAGGTCGCGCAGGGCGGCGACCGTCGCTTCGTCCTCGACGCCCTCGGCGAGCGCATGCAGGTCGAAGGTATGGGCGAGATCGACCAGCGCGCGCACGATCTGCGCATCGCCGCGGTCGCTCACCAGGTTGCGCACGAAGCTCTGGTCGATCTTGAGCTCGTCGAGCGGGAACTGGCGCAGGTACGAGAAGGATGAGTAGCCGGTGCCGAAGTCATCGATCGCGAGCCGGCAGCCGAGGGCCTTGAGGCGCGACATGAAGCCCACCGCGCTCGACTCGTTCTGCACGATCGCGCTCTCCGTCAGCTCGAGCGTGAGCCGGTCGCCCGGCGCCCCCCAGGTCTCCAGCGCCTGTGCGACCAGGTCGGGAAAGGCGGCGTCGGCGAGGCTCACCGCCGACAGGTTCAGGCTGACGGCGATGTCCAGGCCGCGCGACTTCCAGTAGGTCTGGTAGCGCAGCGAGGTATTGAGCACGAACTGGGTGAGCTGCCCGATCATGCCGCGTTCCTCGCAGACCGACGCGATCAGGGCGGGACTCACCGCGTGGCCGTCGGGCCGGGTCCAGCGAATGAGCGCCTCGGCCGACACGCAGCGGTTCGAGGCGAGGTCCACCTGCGGCTGGAAATGCACGTCGAGTTCGTTCTCGTTGAGCGCGACGCGCAGCGCACGCTCGATCTCGTCGCGGTGCTGGGCTTCCTCGTCGACGACGAGCCGCATCACCTTGATGCGGTCGTCGCGCCGGCTGGCCCGGTCGGCGGCGCGGCTGGCGAGCACGACGAGCGCGAACGGGTCTTCCACCGGCACGGCCTCGCAGGTGCCCACGCCCACCACCGGACGCAGGCTCACCAGCGATTCCTCGCCGTTGGCGCGGCGCACCGCGACCGGGCGACCGAGGGTCTCGACCAGGGTGCGACCGGCGAGTTCCCCGAGGGCTTCCGACGCGAGGTTGTCGACCAGCATCCAGACCTCGTCGGTCGAGACCATGCTGTAGCAGTCCCCCGGCCGAACCATGTTGTTCAGGCGCCTGGCGATCTCGCCGTGCACATGGCGCGTCTCGGCGCTCTGTGCGAGCGCCGCAAGGCGGTCGGCGCGGTTCAGGCGCGCCACGAGCAGGGCGCGTCGCCGCGCCCGCCGGCCTTCGGCACGGATGCGTTCGAGCAGGACGGGCGGCGCGACCCGCGGGCTCGCCCCCGCTTCAGCAGGCGGGCGCGGCATCGCGGCCATAGTAGTCGCGTACCTTCAGCCCGTAGGCGCCCGAGGGCAGGCCGCGCACGATGCGGATCACCTTGCCGTCGCCGCCGCGGGCACGCTCGCCCAGGTCACGGGCGATGGGCTCCGGCAGCGGCTGCTTGTCGGGCCAGGTCAGGACGAGCACCTTGGGCTCGAGCCGCCGGGTACGGTTGTGCGCGACGATGATGGCCGCCTCGCCGGTCGACAGCTCGACGAAGGAGCCGACCGGGAATATCCCGATCGCCTCGACGAACTGCTCGACCAGCGGCGCATGGAAGGACCGGGTGGACCATTCGAACAGGTTCATCAGTGCTTCCTGCGGCGCGCTCGCGTTGGCATAGGCGCGCGGCGTGATCAGGGCGGCGAAGGTGTCGGCGATCGCGGCGATCCGGCCGTGGATTCCGATGGCATCCCCGGACAGGCCGAGCGGATAGCCCGAGCCGTCGAGACGTTCGTGGTGCTGGGCGATGCCTTTCTCGACTTCGGGCGGCAACGCCATGCTCTGTCCCAGCGCCTCGAGCCCCAGGCCGACGTGGCCCTTGACGATCGCGTACTCCTCGGGGGTGAGCATGCCCGGCTTCTCGAGCAGCGCGCGCGGCACCCTGGTCTTGCCCACGTCGGCGAGCATGCCGATCATGCCGAGCTTGTTGAGGTCCTCCTTGGGGAACCCGAGGTGGCGACCCAGCGCGATCATGTAGAGCGCCACCTTCACGCCATGCGAGTAGGTGTTGATGTCCTCGTCGCGCAGGCGGGCGACCCACATCAGGGCGTCGGGGTTGCCGATCATGCTCGAGACCATG
>DAIMFM010000343.1:0-2242 GCA_036724585.1 Burkholderiaceae bacterium
CGCCGGGATCCTCGGCCGACACCGAGATCGGCGTTGCCGGGGCGCTGCTGCGCGACCGCATGCGCGACCTCGTGCGCAACAACCCGCATGCGGCCAAGGCCGTGGCGGTACTGGTGAACAACATCATCGGCGCAGGCATCATGCCGCGCGCCGCGAGTGGCGATGACAAGCTGGACCGCAAGGTCGACGCGCTCTTCGAGCGTTGGACAGCGGATTGTGACGCCGACGGCCAGCTCGACTTCTACGGGCTCCAGACCCTGATCTGCCGCGAGATGGTCGAGGCGGGCGAAGTCCTAGTGCGCCGCCGCCTGCGCCGGGCGAGCGATGGCCTGTCGGTGCCCCTGCAATTGCAGGTGCTGGAGGCCGACTTCCTCGACGCCACGAAATCCGGAGCCCTCGGCGCGGGCCGCCTCGTCCAGGGGATCGAATTCGACCCGCTCGGCAAGCGTCGGGCCTACTGGCTACATGCCGAGCACCCGGGCGACGCGTGGGGTGCGCTGAACGGTGGGCTCGGATCGCGCCCGGTCCCAGCGGCCGAGATCGCCCATGTCTACGAAAAGCAGCGCACGCAGGCGCGCGGGGTTCCCTGGGGCGCGCCGGTCATACGGTCCCTTCGCGATCTCGACGATTACGAGGTGGCGGAACTGGTCCGCAAGAAGACCGAGGCTTGCGTCACCGCCATCGTCTTCGGCGACGACGAGGCGCAGCAGGGCATCGCGCCCTCGGTGGTCGATGCCGACGGCAATCGGGTCGAGCAGTTCGAGCCGGGGCTGATCGCCTACGCGCGCGGCGGCAAGGACATCCGCTTCAATCAGCCGTCGGCCACCGGCGGCTATGGCGAATACAAGCGCGCCAGCCTGCACACGATCTCGGCCGGGTTTAGGGTGCCCTACGAGCTGCTGACCGGCGATCTTAGCCAGGTCAACTATTCCTCGATCCGGGCGGGCCTCGTCGAGTTCCGCCGCATGATCGATGCCGTGCAGTGGCAGCTCTTCATCCCGATGTTCTGCGGCCCGGTCTGGCGCTGGTTCACGGAAGCCGCGTGGGCGGCGGGCCAAATCCCGACACCTGACGTGCCGGTCGAATGGTCGCCGCCGAAGTTCGACGCCGTTGATCCCTACAAGGATGCGATGGCCGACCTGCTGGCGATCCGGACCGGCACGATGACGCTGGCGCAGGCCATTGCGCGGCAGGGCCATAACCCGGATGCGGTGCTGGCCGAGATCGCTGCGACCAACGCCAAGCTCGATGGCCTCGGCCTCGTGCTCGACAGCGATCCGCGCCGCGTCACCAAGACCGGCAGCGCGCAGGCGGGCGACCCGACAGCCCCCGCTGACACGGAAACCACACCGGCGCAGGCCGACCAACAGGACTGACCCCATGGATACAATGATCGAACTGCCGGCCCTGCGCCGGTCGGCGGAACTTGCGCCGAACAGCGTCGACAATGACGCGCGCACCGTCGAGGTGATCTGGTCGGCAGGCGCCCGCGTTCGCCGCGCCAGCTTCTTCGGCGAACCCTATGACGAGGAGCTGAGCCTCGATCCCGCCCATGTGCGGCTGGAACGGCTGAACGCGGGCGCGCCCTTCCTGAAGGTGCACGAGATCGACACGCTCGACGCCGTCATCGGCTCGGTCGTGCCCGGTTCGGCGCGGATCGAGAACGGCCGCGGCATCGCGCAGGTGCGGATCAGCGAACGTGCCGACGTCGAACCGATCTGGCGCGACATCCAGGCCGGGCACATCCGGGCGGTCTCGATCGGCTACCAGGTCCACCACTTCGACATCTCCAAGCCCGATGGCGGGCGCGAACTCTGGCGGGCGGTCGACTGGACCCCGTTCGAGATCTCGGCCGTGCCGGTCGGCGCCGACCCCGCCGCAGGCTTCCGCGCCAAGGGCGAACATCACGACTGCGTCCTCCATCGCCGGGACGCCGAAACCAGCGAAGGAGCAACCCAGATGATCGAGAAGAAGACGACCCCGGCCGCCCCGGCCGACGACACAACCGATACGGCAGCGGCCGAGGAGATCACCATGCCCGACGACAAGACCGACGCGGCCGAGGCGCAAACGCGCGTGGCTGAAACGCGCAGCCAGCCCAAGGCCCCCAAGCCAGAAGCCCCCGACACCGAGGCCATCGCGACCCGCGCCCGCGAGGCCGAGCGCGACCGAGTCTCCACCATCTATGATCTAGCGGGCCGCCTGAACCTCGAGCGCAGCTTCGCCGAGGATCTGGTCAAGC
>DAIMFM010000344.1:0-2226 GCA_036724585.1 Burkholderiaceae bacterium
GCTGGCCGGTCGGCGGCCGGGGCAGGCCATGGCCGAACCACCAGGGCACGCCATTCATCATCGACACGATGCGGGTGTCGGGCCCCACCAGCGGCTCGAGCGCCGGCGCGAGCGCCGGCAGGGCGCCGGACTTCAGGCTGATGAGCAGCCAGTCCTGCGGGCCGAGTTCGGCGGCGGTGGCGGCGACCCGGACCTGCACATGCAGTTCGCGATCGCCGTCGTGCAGGAGCAGGCCACGGGTGGCGACGGCCTGCAGGGTGTCCCCGCGCGCCAGTGCGCGGACCTCGACGCCGCTCGCCGCGAGCCGGGCGGCGAGGGTGCCGCCCACCGCGCCCAGGCCGACGATGCATATGCTCTCCATGCGGCCCTCAGTAGCGGTAGGACGGGTCGATCCGGTCGATCCGGCGGACCATCGCATCGAACACGTCCTGCCCGGCGCCGAAGTCCGCATGGAACAGCAGGGAGTCGGCGGTGGCCCGCTCGCGGATCCCGAGCGGTATCGGGATCGCCTTGCCCAGCGCCGCGGTCGCCACCTGGACCTCGCAGGCCCGGTTGAGCAGCCACATGATCGCGAGGGTGCGCGGCAGGGCATCGCCCCAGGCGAGCAGGCCATGGTTGCGCAGGACCACGGCCTGCCGGTCGCCGATGCTGCGCACGAGGCGCGGTCCCTCGTCCCCGTGCACCGTGATGCCCTCGAAGTCGTGGTAGGCCAGCCTGTCGTGCAGCTGGGCGCCGTAGAAGTTGTCCATCGACAAGCCCGCGCGCGAGCAGGCGACCGCCATGCCGGCCGTCGTATGGGTGTGCATCACGCAGTGGGCTTCCGGGATCGCATCGTGGATCGCGGCATGGATGGTGAAGCCCGCCGGGTTCACCGGCCAGTCCGCCCGCCCGATGCTGTTGCCCGCCACGTCGATGCACAGCAGGTTCGAGGCGGTGACCTCGCTGTAGTGCAGGCCGAAGGGATTGATCAGGAAGCGCTTGTCCGGCCCGGGCAGGCGGACCGTGATGTGGTTGTAGATCAGTTCGTCCCAGCCCCACAACGCGAAGATGCGGTAGGTCGCGGCGAGGTCGACGCGCAGCTGCCATTCCTGCGGATCGATCGCCGAGCCTGGCGGTGGCTTCGGGCTCGCGGACATGCATGCTCCCTTGTTCGCGGATCGCGCAGCCGCCGGACGGCGCGCATCCGGCATCCGGACTGCTTCACAGGTTACAGCAGGGGGCCGATGCCTGCCGGGCTCGTTCCATGAGCCCCGCCGGGCCGATCCTGCATGCAGGCGCCGCATCCCGCTGGCGCGCGTCCCTGGAGCCCGCCATGAAGCACCTGCGCAGAATCCGCCGGATCGACCCCGACAGGGCGGTCGGCGTCGTCCTCGTCGTCATCCTGCCCTGGCTGCCGGTCCTGTCGTGGTCGTCCTGATATCCGGCTCCGACCGGTCGTTCCCGCTTGCCTCGCACCCATGCGCCGCTTATAGTGCCGCGATCCCGGCATTTGCCGGGCGCCGGCCGGCACGGCATCCGGGGAATCCGGGGTGTCCCGTCGCGGCGGGATCGGCGACCATTGCACGACTTCAGGAGGGGAAGCGAGATGAAACTTGCTGGATGGATCCTTGCCGGTGCAGCTGCGCTGGCGTTCTCGATGCCGGCTGCGGCGCAGCCGATTGTCGTCAAGTTCAGCCACGTGGTGGCCGAATCCACGCCGAAGGGCCAGGGCGCGCTCAAGTTCAAGGAAGTCGCCGAAAAGCTCCTGCCGGGCAAGGTCGAGGTACAGGTCTTCCCCAGCTCCCAGCTGTTCGGGGACGGCAAGGAAATGGAAGCCCTGCTGCTGGGTGACGTCCAGTTCATCGCCCCGTCGCTCTCCAAGTTCGACCGCTACACCAAGAAGATCCAGCTCTTCGCCCTGCCGTTCCTGTTCGACAACATCGAGGCGGTCGACAGCTTCCAGCAAAGCGCCGAGGGCAAGGCCCTGCTCGACGAGATGAAGAATCGCGGGCTCCAGGGCGTGGCCTACTGGCACAACGGGATGAAGCAGCTGTCCACCAACAAGGACAAGCTCACCCGGCCCGAGGACGTCAAGGGCCTGAAGTTCCGCATCCAGTCCTCCGACGTCCTCGAGGCGCAGTTCCGTGCGCTGGGCGCCAACCCGCAGAAGATGGCCTTCGCCGAGGTCTACCAGGCGCTGCAGACCGGGGTGGTCGACGGCCAGGAGAACACCTGGTCGAACATCTA
>DAIMFM010000345.1:0-2226 GCA_036724585.1 Burkholderiaceae bacterium
AGTGGATGGACGGCGTGCTGGTGATCGGCGGCTGCGACAAGAACATGCCCGGCGGCATGATGGGCATCCTTCGCTGCAACGTCCCGGCCATCTACGTCTATGGCGGCACCATCAAGCCGGGCAAGTGGAAGGGCAAGGACCTCAACATCGTCTCGGTGTTCGAGGCGGTGGGCGAGTTCTCGCACGGCCGCATGAGCCAGGAGGACTTCGACGGGATCGAGCGCCATGCGATCCCCGGCACCGGCTCGTGCGGCGGCATGTATACCGCCAACACCATGAGCTCGTCCTTCGAGGCCCTCGGCATGAGCCTGCTCGGTTCGTCGACGATGGCCAATCCCGACGGCGAGAAGCACGAATCGGCCGCGGCCTCGGCGCGGGTCCTGGTCGAAGCGGTGCGCAAGGACCTCAAGCCCCGCGACATCGTCACGCGCGAGGCGATCGAGAACGCGGTCTCGCTCGTCATGGCCACCGGCGGCTCGACCAATGCGGTGCTCCACTACCTGGCGATCGCGCACGCCGCCGGCGTCGAATGGACGATCGACGACTTCGAGCGCATCCGCGAGCGGGTCCCCGTGATCTGCGACCTCAAGCCCTCCGGCACCTACCTCGCCACCGACCTGCACGAGGCCGGCGGCATTCCGCAGGTCCTCAAGATCCTGCTCGAGGCCGGCCTGCTCCATGGCGAGTGCATGACGATCACCGGTCGCACCCTCGCCGAGGAACTCGCCGATGTGCCCGCCCGGCCGCGCGCCGACCAGAAGGTGATCTTCCCGATCGACAAGCCGCTCTATGACGCCGGCCACCTCGCGATCCTCAAGGGCAATCTCTCCCCCGAGGGCGCGGTGGCCAAGATCACCGGCCTGAAGAATCCCGTGATCACCGGCCCGGCCCGGGTCTTCGAGGACGAGCAGTCCGCGCTCCAGGCCATCCTCGACGGCGCGATCAAGGCGGGCGACGTCATGGTCCTGCGCAACCTCGGCCCGCGGGGCGCGCCCGGCATGCCGGAAATGCTCGCGCCGACCTCCGCCCTGATCGGCGCCGGGCTCGGCGAGTCCGTCGGCCTGATCACCGACGGCCGCTTCTCCGGGGGCACCTGGGGCATGGTGGTGGGGCATGTCGCGCCCGAGGCCGCCGTCGGCGGCCCGATCGGCCTGGTCCGGGAGGGCGACTCGATCACGATCGACGCCCGCCGGCTGTTGCTGGAACTCAATGTCGACGATGACGAGCTCGAGCGGCGCCGGGCGCAATGGCGTGAACCGGCCCCCCGCTACAGGCGGGGTGTCCTCGGGGAGTTCTATCGGCTGGCCGGCTCGGCGAGCCGCGGGGCCGTTACCGACGACGACTGATTCCGACGGCGCCCGTAGCGTCCGCGCCTGCGGCCGCCGGCGCGCACGGCGACCGGCCCTACAGGGCGGGCAGCTGGTTCAGCGCGGCGCGCGCTTGCGCCCGGGTGCCTTGAACTGGGCTTCGACCCGGTCGCGGCGGGCGCGATCGGCGTCCTCGTGCTGCTTGTGCTTGTCGAAGCCGAAGCGCGACTCGATCACCTCGAACCAGATGAACGCGACCGCCAGGGGCGACAGGATCCACCACCACGATACCTCGGCCAGCGGACCGAGCTCGAACCATCTCGCGATGAGCAGCGCGACTCCGATCCAGACGAGAAACATGTGCACTCCTGTGCCCGGGCGAACGAGGACTTCTCCAAATGTGCCCATTGCGATGAGGGCGCGCGGCCATCGCCCGCCGGGCGGCGGCTTGAACTGGGTCAACGGCGCGTGGAGTGGCGGCGTTATAATCGCCATTGGACCACTTGGAGCAGAGGACCTCGATCCCATGAAAGCGATCATTTCCATCGCGGTGGCCGCCAGCCTCGCGACGCTCACCGGTGCAGCGTACGCGGATGCCGAGCTCGCCAAGAAGAAGAACTGCATGGCCTGCCATGCCATCGACAAGAAGCTGATCGGCCCCGCCTACAAGGACGTCGCCGCCAAGTACAAGTCGGACGAGTCGGCCATACCGAAGCTCGTCGAGCATGTCCGCAAGGGCGGCGTGGGCGTCTGGGGCCAGATCCCGATGCCCGCAAACCCGCAAGTATCCGAGGCCGAGGCCGAGACTCTCGTCAAGTGGATTCTCAGCCTGTAACTCTATGTAAATAAAGGAGTTTCTCCTGAACCTGCGGTTCAGGCAGTCCTACAATGGGGGCGTTCGCGCCCCCTTTCGCTTTTC
>DAIMFM010000346.1:0-2220 GCA_036724585.1 Burkholderiaceae bacterium
GGATCGACCGGCTTCAGCCCGGCGAGCGACATCGCGTGCCAGGCGCCGTCGCGCCACCGGGCGAGCTCGGCGCGGGCGGGTTCCGTCACGAAGCCGCCCCGGGCGCGGCGACTCGGCCGGGGCTGCTCGGGCGAGCGACGGGCGCGATAGCGCTCGGGGCCGAGCGCGAACTCGAAGGCGAGCTCGGTGGGCCGGTCGGCGGGCGCATGGTGGCTGCGCATCTGCGCCGCGCGCCGTTCGCCGCCCGCGCTGTCGCCGTAGAGCGCGACGCAGATCGCATCGAGGATGCTCGACTTGCCCGCGCCGGTGGGGCCGTGGATGAGGAACAGCGGATTGTCGCCGAGCGCGGTGAAGTCGATCTGCTCGCGCCCGGCGAAGGGGCCGAAGGCCTGGATCGTGAGGGCGATCGGCTTCATGACTCGGCCTCGCGTTCGCTGCGTTCGATCGCCGCGATGCGGCCGGCGACGAACTCGCGCGACGGCTCGTCGAGCGCCTCGCCGGAGAGATCGGCGACGAAGCCGCCGAAGAGGTCGATCAGGCCGATGCGCGCATGGCGCGGCGCGGCGCCCGCCCCGCCGCCGGCTGCGATCAGGGGTCGTTCGATCGCCAGCGCATTCGGGTAGGCGGCGCGCAGCCGCGGCATCGCGTCGAGCAGCGCGCCGGGATCGGTGAGCCGCACGAGCAGGTAGTCGTCGCGCGCCGGATCGTCCGGCGCGGCCGCGATCACTTCGGCAAGCCGGCCCTCGACGATGCGCAGGTCGCGCGGCGCGCGCAGGGGAAGCGATTCGACCCGGGCGTTGCCGGCGGCATCGAGTTCGACGAGGGTCGCGCCCTTGACGTGGGAGGCCTCGGAGAAGGCGTACTTCAGCAGCGAACCGGAATAGCGGATCGCGTCGCGGCCGACCCGCTGGGGCCGATGCAGGTGTCCCAGCGCGACGTAGTGGGCATCGTCGAAGACGGTGGCGGGCACGCTGGCGGCGGTGCCCACCACCAGCGGCCGCTCGGACTCGCTGTCGAGGCCGCCCGCGACGAAGGCGTGCGCCATCACCACCAGGCGACGGGCGGGGTCGCGGGCGCGCCGCACCGCCGCCATCTGCGCCGCGAGCACGGCCGCATGGTCGGGGATCCCGGCGTCGGCCCCGAGGACGTTGCGCATCATCGGCGGCTCCGCATAGGGCAGCGCGAAGATCTCGACCTCGCCGTGGGCGTCGGCGAGGACCGACGCACCGGGACTGGCGACCGGCACGGCCTCGACGCGCAGCCCCGCACCGGCCAGCAGGCGGGCGCCGAACGAAAGCCGGTCGGGACCGTCGTGGTTGCCGGCGATGAGGAATACCGGCGTGCGCAGGCCGGCGACGATCCGGGTCAGGGTGTCGTCGAGCAGGCGCACGGCATCGGCGGGCGGAACCGAGCGATCGTAGATGTCGCCGGACACCAGGACGGCATCGGGCCGCAGGTCGCGCACCATCCGGACCAGTTCGTCGAGCACCGCCGCCTGGTCATCGAGCAGCGAGCGGCCATGGAAGACGCGGCCGAGATGCCAGTCGGCGGTATGGAGCAGGCGCAAGGCAGGCTACCTCGATGAAAGGCGATCGGAGCTGCCGAGTCTGCCATGCGCCGGGCTCAGCACCTGAGCCGGCTCGACTGCACGGCAAGGCGGCCCAACGCGGTCATGCGTTCGAATCCGGAGCCGCATCAGAGGAAGCGGTCGAGCAGGCGCCGGCTGCCGGCGTCCAGCCGGCCGATGTCGTCGATGCGGAAGTGGATGCCGTGGCGATCGGCGACCAGCAGCGCCCGCGGGCCGAGCCGGCGGATATCCTCCTCGGCCCGCAGCGTGAGGCTCGCCTCGCCCCGGTCCGTGGCCACCCGCCACTCGCTCGGGGTCACGAAGGTCGAGACGGAAAGGATCCGCTCGATCCGGGGCATGACGTCGCGCTCGGCCAGCGCGGCGGCCAGCACCTCCCGGGAGGCCGGGTCGAGGTCGCCGGGTGTCTCGATCCAGATGAGCTCGTGGCCATCCCGGCCCACGAGCGACACGCCTTCGTCCGGCGCGGACAGCGGGAACGCGCGCACCGGCGTGACGTCGGCGAGCACGGAGCCGTCGGCCAGGCGAAGCTCGAGGCGCCCGTGCGCATCGAAGGCCAGGGCGATCGCGCCGGTGTCCGGCGCCGGCGATCGCTGCCCGCTCACGAGGCCGCCTTGCCCGATCCCGGGCCGGGC
>DAIMFM010000347.1:0-2217 GCA_036724585.1 Burkholderiaceae bacterium
GTCGCGGATGATCTCGCCCGCGGCCATGTCGCGCTGCGCATCGGTCCTGTTGGAGGCTCGCTGGATCCTGATGCCCTCGGCGGCCAGCGCCGGCAGCAGGACCCGGTTCAGGAATCGGTACTGCCGGTCCACGAGCGCGCGGGCGCGCTCGAGCGCCGCGGCGATGCCCGCCCGGATGTCGGCGGTATCAGCGCGCGCGTACAGGACCAGCTGGTCGAGGTCGGCGATCCGTACCTCGAAGAACTCGTCGAGATTGCTGCTCACGATCGTGAGGAAGCGCAGGCGCTCGAGCAGGGGCATCGCCGGATCCTCGGCGAGCGCGAGGACACGTTCGTTGAAGGCGAGGATCCCCTGCTCGCGGTCGAGCAGGCGCGTCCTGTCGGACGGCGGCGAGCGCCGCGTCCTCCGGCGTGGTCTCATAAAGTGGGCAACAAGCGCTTGCGGCGGCCGCGACGGCGGTCCGCCCGATCGGGGCACAGCTTTCCCGAACATTGTGACATCGGCATGACATTCGGCCGGGGATCGCCCCGGATGCTCGAGTGCATCACTCCACGGGCCTGCCCGGCGAAGGTTTCCGGGCGTCGATGATGCATACTTCGGCTCGATGCAAGCAACCCGACTCATGCCGCAACGGCCCCTGGCCGATTCCATGCCAGCAGCCGACATGCCCGGACTGCTGGCGGCGGTCGACCTCGGCTCGAACAGCTTCCGCCTGCTCATCGGGCGCGTCGACCGTACCGGGCTCGGCGACCAGATCCGGCCGATCGACGCCATGAAGGAAACGGTCCGGCTCGCCGCCGGCCTCGGCCCGGACGGCATGCTCGACGTCGCCTCGCGCCAGCGCGGACTGGCGGCGCTGGCGAGGTTCGGCGAACGGCTTCGCTCCTTCGCGCCCGACGCGGTCCGGGTGGTCGCGACCAGCACCCTGCGGGTGGCCACGAACGGGCGCGATTTCATCGAATCGGGCGAGGCGGCCCTGGGCTTCCCGATCAGCATCATCTCGGGTCGCGAGGAAGCGCGCCTGATCTACCTCGGGGCGGCGCACGAACTCGCGCTCGACGGACAGGACCGGCTCGTGATCGACATCGGAGGCGGCTCGACCGAATGCATCATCGGGCGCAACTACGACTCGCAACTCCTGGAATCCGCGCCGGTCGGCTGCGTCACGCTGACCGCGCGGTACTTCGGCGACGGCGCGATCGACCGCAAGCGGATGCGCAATGCGCGCTATGCCGCCCGGGAGGTGTTCGCGCCCCATGCCAATGCCTATCGCAGGAACGGCTGGAGCTATGCCGTCGGGACCTCCGGCACGGCCAAGGCCCTGACCCAGTACGCGATGCAGTGCGGCGATACCGATCTCGGCATCGAGCGCCTGGAGGAACTCGCCGCCATCCTCGCCAAGGCCGGCCATGCCGACCTCGTGCGGATCGACGGCCTCAAGGCCGATCGCCGGCCGGTGATCGCCGGCGGCGTCGCGACGATGCTCGCCGCTTTCGACGAGTTCGGCATCGAGTCCATGCGCTACTGCCCCGGGGCGCTGCGCCAGGGCGCGCTCTACGACATGCTCGGTCGCAGGGCGGGCGACGACATGCGCCGGATCACCGTATCGCGGATGGCGGACGGCTACGGCGTCGACATCGCGCATGCGCGCAATGCCGCCGCATCGGCGCTGAGCCTGTTCGACGCAATGGCGCAGTCATTGCCCACCGAGGACCGCCTAAACTGCGCGAACCTGATCGAATGGGCAGCCTATCTTGCGGAAGTCGGCCTTTCGATATCGCACGACTCCTATCACAAGCATTCCGCCTACATCGTCCACCACGCCGACATGCCCGGCTTCTCCCGCAACGAGCAGGACGTGCTCTCGCGCCTGGTGCTCGGGCACACCGGAGGCCTGCGCAAGCTGCGCTCGCTGGTGCACGAGGAGCGGGAATGGATGATGATCCTGTGCCTGCGTATCGCGATGATCCTTCATCGCCACCGCGACGAAGGGGCGACCGCGCTACCCCACGTTTCGCGCGAGGGCTCGCGCATACGCATCACCTGGCCGGAGTCCTGGGGCGACACCCATCCGCTCACGCACGAATCCCTCAAGGCCGAGATCGCCAACTGGGCGGACAACGGCTCCACGGTGCCCTTCGCGACCCGCGCCGCCTGAGGTGTCCTCGTCCGGCGGGCTTCGATCCGCGCTCCGTCAGGCAGGCGGCTTGTGCTCGG
>DAIMFM010000348.1:0-2182 GCA_036724585.1 Burkholderiaceae bacterium
GCGGCATCCTGGCCCCGGGCAGGCGGCCGCGGCCATCGCCGCGGCACCGGCCTGCCGTGGCCCGGGCTGTGGCTCGCCGGCGCCGCGCTGGCCGGCATCGGCTGGGTCGGCCACCTGGCGGGACGCCTCATCCAGGCGGGCCTGAGCCGGCAGCGCGAGCTGCTTGCCGACGCTCGCGCGGTCGAGCTGACGCGCGATCCCCAGGGACTCGGGCGGGCCTTGCGCAAGGTCGCCGGGCAACGCGGCCGTCGCCTCGAATCGGAGTACGCCGACGTGGTCGCCCACCTGCTGCTCGCGGGCCAGCACCGGCAGCATGGATGGCTCGATTCGCATCCCTCGCTGGCGCTGCGGATCCGCCGGCTCTACGGCCGCTACATGCCCGCGGTGGAATCGGTCGTGGAGGCGCGCGTGGACGTATCGCCCGCGCCGATCCCGGCGCTGGCGCCGCTGGAGTATCCCGCCGGCGATTCCTGTCTCGTGCCGATCGTCATTCCGATCGACGAGCCGGCCGGCGGCATCGGTGCCTCCCTCTCCGTCGAGGCCCTGGTCGGCGCCTCCATGTCGGCGGCCGACCATGCGAACGTGCTGCTCTCGGCGGTGCGCGCCCTGTCGCCTTCCTTCGACCAGGCCAGCCGGCTGCTGCGCGGGCTCGTGGCCACGCCCGCCGGCGAGGCGAGGGCGTTGCCGGATGTCGCGGCCGACGATCCGCTCGCCGCGGCGCTCGCCTGGGTGGCCCAGCCCGAGGCGCTCTGGCTGCGCCTGCCGCTGCTGGAGGTGCTGACCGCCCGCCTGCGGCCCTGGCCGCGGGAGCTCCGCGAACGCCTGCTGGCGGCCTGTCGCGAGGCGGTCGAGGCGGACGGGCGCATCGACAAGACCGAATGGGTCTATTTCACCCTCGCCCGACACCGCCTGCTGCCGGCCGAGCCCGGCGGTCGCGAACCGACTCCGGACGAACTGCGCCGGGCGCTGGCCGAACTCTTCGGCCTGGCGGCAGCGATCGGCGAGCAGTCCGCCCGGGGTACCCGCGAAGCCGTGTCGCGCGCCGCCAGTGGCCTCGGCATCGCGCAACCGGTATCGACATCGGAGCGCACCGCCGCCGCTTCGCTCGGCCACGCCCTCGAGGTCCTGGCCTCGATCGCGCCCCTGCAGAAGCCGGCCCTGCTCAAGTCGCTCGGCGCGCTGGCCCGCGATGCCGACGATCCCCGCTTCCAGGCCTTCCTCGCGGCGGTCGCGGCGGCCATCGACTGCCCGCCGCTGCGCGTGCGTGGCGGCGAGCGCTGGCAGTTCCCGGACGAAGCCGCCGACGAGGTGCTGGACGCAGCCCCGGTAAACTAGGGCCTGTGAAGGGACCAGCCACGCCCGCTCGCCACGCCATGTCGGCCCCGCTCGTCGTTGCAAATGCTCGCCATGTCGCCCGACATGGCTGTGCTTTGCGCCTCGATCGGAACCGCCCTGGCGCGTCGCTCGGACGCGTCCGGCCCCTCCACAGGCCCTGGGCCGTGAAGGGACCAGCCACGTCCGCTCGCCACGCCATGTCGGCCCCGCTCGTCATTGTGAAGGGACCAGCCACGCCATGAAGGCCTCGCATACCGCCCCCCGTAGCTGGCTGCGCGCGGCCCTGCTCGTCGTCGCGCTGGCGGCCGCCGGCCTCGCGGCCTGGGCCGGCTGGCAGCGCTTCGTGGTCCCGCAGCCCGCGCCGATGGTCGCGTTCCAGGCGATCGACGGGCGCCGGATCGAGCTCTCGGAGCTGCGGGGCCGGGTGGTGATGGTCGAGTTCTGGGCGACCAGCTGCGTGATCTGCATCCGCGAGATGCCGGAGATCGCCGCGCTGTCGCGCGAGCTCGCGCCCAGGGGCCTGACGACGATCGCGGTCGCGATGCCCTACGACCGCCCCGATCATGTGCTCGCCTACGCCGAACGCAGCCGCTTGCCTTTCGTGGTTGCGCTCGACCCGATGGGCAAGGTGCTCGAGGCCTTCGGCCCGATCCCGGGCACCCCGACCCGCTTCATCGTGGCCCGCGACGGCACCATCGCGGCGACCCTGGTCGGCGCGGGCGGCGAGCGCCTGCGGGCGCGACTCGACAAGGAACTTGCCCGGCCAGCCAGCTGAGCTTCACGCGGCCTTCACGCGGCCTTCACGCGGCCGCCGCGTATCAGCCGCGGCCGACGAAGGGCATCTTCG
>DAIMFM010000349.1:0-2165 GCA_036724585.1 Burkholderiaceae bacterium
AACTCCCGCTCGAGAACCGCCTTCGCCCCGGACTGTAGCAGCGCCCCATACAACAACGCCCGCTGATGCGGGCGCAGGCCGGACGCATTCGACGGGATTCGGTCGCCGCCCGACCTTGCGGGCGGCCGGCGCCTCCGGCCGGGCTTGCAAGCCCGGCCTTTCGAATCCCTCACGCACAGCGCGCAGGCGCTGTGTTTGTCGAACCGTCCCCCGGACCGTTCGACTCCCCGCCATACAACAACGCCCGCTGATGCGGGCGCAGTTGTATGGCGGAGACGGAGGGATTCGAACCCTCGATGCAGTTTTTGGCCGCATGCTCCCTTAGCAGGGGAGTGCCTTCGACCTCTCGGCCACGTCTCCTGGCTTCAAGATTGCTCTCGATGCCGGCTCGGGGCGCATTGTACCCGATGCCGATGGGCTCCCCGGCCCACGACAGGGCCTTTTTTCAGACGATTTCCTGCTCGAGCCCGAAGGCCTTGTGCAGGGCGCGGACGGCCAGTTCCATGTACTTGTCGGCGATCACCACCGAGATCTTGATCTCGGAGGTCGAGATCATCTGGATGTTGATGTTCTCCTCGTAGAGCGCCTTGAACATGGTGCTGGCCACCCCGGCGTGGGAACTCATGCCGATGCCCACCGCCGATACCTTGCAGATGTCGGGGTCACCGACGATCTCGCCCGTCCCCAGCGGCCCGCGGACCTCCCGCTCCAGGATATCGAGCGTGCGCTTGAACTCGGTGTGGGGCACCGTGAACGAGAAGTCGGTCATGCCGTGGACCGACTGGTTCTGGATGATGACGTCCACTTCGATGTTCGCGGCGGCGACGGGTCCGAGGATCTGGTAGGCGATCCCCGGCCGGTCGGGCACGTTGATGACGGTGATCTTGGCGGCGTCGCGGCTGAAGGCAATGCCGGAGATGACGGCCTTTTCCATGTTGTCGTCTTCCTCGAAGGTGAGCAGGGTTCCCGAGGCGCCCTCTTCCTCGACCGGGATGTCGGGGGACGTAAGGCTCGAGAGCACCCGGGTACGTACCTGGTACTTGCCGGCGAATTCGACGGAACGGGTCTGCAGGACCTTCGAGCCGAGGCTCGCCATCTCGAGCATCTCCTCGAAGGTGATGCGCGTGAGCCGGCGTGCATCCGGGACGACTCGCGGATCGGTCGTGTACACGCCGTCCACGTCGGTGAAGATCATGCATTCCTCGGCGCCGAGCGCAGCCGCGACCGCCACGGCCGAGGTGTCGGAGCCGCCGCGACCCAGGGTGGTGACGTTCCCGCTGGAGTCGACGCCCTGGAAGCCGGTCACGATGACCACGCGGCCCGCGGTGAGCTCGGCCTTGATGCGCGCATCGTCGATCGACTCGATGCGCGCCTTGCCGTGGGCGTCGTCGGTGCGGATGGGCACCTGCCATCCGGTGAAGCTGATGGCGTCGACGCCCTGCGCCTGCAGGGCCAGTGCGAGGAGGCCGACCGAGACCTGCTCGCCGGTCGCCGCGATCATGTCGACCTCGCGCCGCGACGGCGCTTCGTTGATCTCGTGGGCAAGGCCCAGCAGGCGATTGGTCTCGCCCGCCATGGCCGACGGCACGACGACGACCTGGTGGCCGGCCCGATGCCATTTGGCGGCACGGGTAGCGACGTTGCGGATGCGCTCGACCGAGCCCATCGAGGTGCCGCCGTATTTCTGGACAATGAGGGTCATGGTAGGGGTGGCCTAGGTTGTCCTGTGCTGCGAGTCGCCCGGGACGCCTCGGATGTCAGCTCGGGGCAAAACGATCAATTATAGGAGATGCCGCCGGCGCCTTCACGAAGCCACGGCACGGCGGCTACAGCGGACGCGCTACAGCCAGGCCCTGCGTGGATCGTCCGCCCTGCGGGGCTCGAAGCGCAGGTCGATGCCGCGCTCCCCGGCGCCCGCCACATCCGCCGCGCAACCGAAGCCGGCGGCGAACACGATCTCGCCGCCGACCTCGACCACGGGCAGTCCGGCGCGCAACCAGGGGGGCACCGCCCGTTCCTGCCAGAGGTTCTTCATGGTCCGGGACGGCCGGCCGGCGACGAGGCGCAGCCGGTCGCCCGCGCGCGCGCGCCGCACGAGCCAGGGCTGCGAGCGCAGCCGGTCGGCGGGCAGCGGCCCGCCGGCCACGATGCGCAGGACCGCGTCA
>DAIMFM010000350.1:0-2131 GCA_036724585.1 Burkholderiaceae bacterium
AACGTGCTGTAGATCGCGACCACCGGCTTCATGCCCTCGCAGGCGAGGCCGGCCGCGAAGGTCACCGCGTGCTGCTCGGCGATGCCGACGTCGAAGTAGCGCTTCGGATAGCGCCGCTCGAACTCGACCAGCCCGGATCCCTCGCGCATGGCCGGCGTGATCGCCACCAGGCGCTCGTCGAGCGCCGCCATGTCGCAGACCCAGTCGGAGAACACCTGGGTGAACGTGGTCCGGGGCCGCCCCGAAGGCTCGATGCCCTTGGCGGGATCGAACTTGCCGGGGCCGTGGTACAGGACGGGGTCGGCCTCCGCCAGCTTGTAGCCATGCCCCTTGCGCGTGACGATGTGCAGGAACTGCGGGCCGCGCAGCTCGCGCAGGTTCTGCAGCGTGGGCACCAGGGCATCGAGGTCGTGCCCGTCGATCGGGCCGACGTAGTGGAAGCCGAACTCCTCGAACATCGTCCCCGGCACGACGAGGCCCTTGGCATGCTCCTCGAGCTTGCGGGCAAGCTCCATCACCGGCGGCACGCGCGAGAGCACCGCGCGGCCCATGCCCCTGACCTGCGTGTAGAACTTGCCCGAGAGCAGCCGCGCAAAGTAATGGTTGAGCGCGCCCACCGCCGGCGAGATCGACATGTCGTTGTCGTTGAGGATCACCAGCAGGTCGATGTCCGGCGTGACGCCGGCATTGTTGAGGGCCTCGAAGGCCATGCCCGCGCTCATCGCGCCGTCGCCGATCACCGCGACGTGGCGGCGCCGGTCGGGGCCGATGTTCTCGCCGGCATTGCGGGCGGCGACCGCCATGCCCAGGGCGGCCGAGATCGACGTCGAGGAATGCGCGGTACCGAAGGTGTCGTAGGGTGATTCGTCGCGCTTCGGGAATCCGCTGATGCCACCGTACTGCCGCAGGCTCCCCATGCGTTCGCGCCGCCCGGTGAGGATCTTGTGGGGATAGCTCTGGTGGCCGACGTCCCACACGAGGCGGTCGCGCGGCGTGTCGAACACGTAGTGGAGCGCGATCGTGAGCTCGACGGTGCCGAGGTTGGACGACAGGTGCCCGCCGGTGCGGGCCACCGAGTCGATGATGAACCTGCGCAGTTCGTCGGCCAGCTGCGGGAGGCGATCCCGGCCGAGCACCCGGAGGTCCCGCGGATCGTCGATGGTCTCTAGCAATGCATTGGACGCCACGCGTCGCCTCCTGTTCAGGACTTGCGCAGGACGACGAGGTCGGCGAGCTGCCCCAGGCGGATCGCCCGGTCGCCGAAATGCCCGATCGCCCGGTGCGCCTCGTCACGCAGGCCCAGGGCGAGCGAGCGCGCCTCCTCGAGCCCCATCAGTGATACATAGGTCGGCTTGTCGGCCTCGCTGTCCTTGCCGGCGGTCTTGCCCAGGGTCGCGCTGTCGCTCGCCACGTCGAGGACGTCGTCGATGACCTGGAAGGCCAGGCCGATCGCGTCCGCATAGGCGTCGAGCGCCCGGCCACCGGCCTCGTCGGCGGCCGCGCCGGGACCCGCCATCCAGCCCAGGCGCACCGACGCCCGCAGCAGGGCGCCCGTCTTGCGCCGATGCATGTGCTCGAGGGTCGCGCGATCGAGCCGCAGGCCCACCGATGCGATGTCGATGGCCTGGCCGCCGACCATGCCGGCGGAGCCGGCCGCCGCGGCGAGCGCTGCCACCAGCGCCGCCGTCGGCAGGCCGCGCTCGGCGAGGCCGGCCCTGCCCAGCAGCTCGAAGGCGAGCGCCTGCAGGCCATCGCCGACGAGCATCGCGAGCGCCTCGTCGAATGCGACATGCACCGTGGGCCGGCCGCGGCGCACATCGTCGTCGTCCATGCACGGCAGGTCGTCATGCACCAGGGAATAGGCGTGGACCAGCTCGACCGCGCAGGCCGCCGCCGCCGTGGCGCCCGCGCTCGCGCCGGAGAGCTCGGCGCTGGCGTGCACCAGCAGCGGCCGGATGCGCTTGCCGCCGCCGAGGGTGGCGTAGCGCATCGCCTCGTGCAGGCGCGCGGGCGGCGCGTCGGCCGCCGGCAGCGCCCCGGCGAGCCCGGCTACGACCCGGGCGGCCGTCTCGCGACACCAGGCGTCGAACGCGGCAGTACTCGTCGCGACCACCTTCCTAGCGCTCGTCAT
>DAIMFM010000351.1:0-588 GCA_036724585.1 Burkholderiaceae bacterium
CGCATCAAGAGCTACCACGACTACGGCATGTTCACGCCGGTGCAGGTGGCGGCGATCGCCGCGCTCGAGGGGCCGCAGGACAGCGTCGAGCGGGTCCGGCTCGACTACCAGAAGCGCCGCGACGTGCTCGCGCGCGGGCTCGCCGAACTCGGCTGGGACGTCGACATCCCGAAGGCATCGATGTACATCTGGGCCGAGATTCCCGATGCCTACAAGGCCATGGGATCGCTCGAGTTCTCGAAGAAGCTCCTCAAGGAAGCCAAGGTCGCCGTGTCGCCCGGCATCGGCTTCGGCGACTACGGCGACACCCATGTGCGCTTCGCGCTGATCGAGAACGAGCAGCGGATCCGGCAGGCGATACGCGGCATCCGCGAGACCTTCCGTCGCGACGGCCTCGTCAAGCCGCGGGCGGCCTGAGGAGTCGGGCTCATCCGGCCCCGGTTGCGGGCCGGCCAACGGGGAGAGGAACTTGGAAAAATTCGGTCCGGTGCGAGTGGGCCTGCTGGGGATCGGCACCATCGGTCGCGGCACCTTCGAGGTGCTCGGCCGCACCCGCGAGGAGATCACCCGCCGCGGCGGGCGCGACAT
>DAIMFM010000351.1:598-2118 GCA_036724585.1 Burkholderiaceae bacterium
GTCGATCGCGCCCGTGCGAGCGTCGGCGACCAGGCCGAGGTCTGCGCCGACGGGGCCGAGATCGTCGCCGATCCCGACATCGACGTCGTCATCGAGCTCATCGGCGGCTATACCATCGCCAAGGACCTGGTGCTCGCCGCCATCGCCAACGGCAAGCACGTCATCACGGCCAACAAGGCCATGCTCGCGGTCCATGGCAACCGGATCTTCGCCGAGGCCTCCAGGCAGGGCGTGATGGTCGCCTTCGAGGCCGCGGTCGCCGGCGGCGTCCCCATCATCAAGGCGATCCGCGAAGGGCTGGCCGCCAACCGGATCGAACGGGTCGCCGGCATCATCAACGGCACGACCAACTTCGTCCTCAGCGAGATGCGCGACAAGGGCCAGGGCTTCGAGGAAGCGCTGGCGCAGGCGCAGGCGCTGGGCTACGCCGAGGCCGACCCGACCTTCGATGTCGAAGGCGTCGATGCCGCCCACAAGATCACGCTGCTCGCCTCGCTCGCCTTCGGTGTGCCGATCCAGTTCGACAAGTGCTACGTCGAGGGCATCAGCGGCCTGCGCAACATCGATGTGCGCTACGCCGGGCAGCTCGGCTACCGGATCAAGCTGCTCGGGCTCGCCACGCGGCGCGAGGCGCTCGAGGGCCTGCCGGGCGGCATCGAGCTTCGCGTGCACCCGACCCTCGTGCCGGAGCACCGCCTGCTCGCCAACGTGGAAGGCGCGATGAACGCGGTCTGGGTGCGCGGCGATGCGGTGGGCGACACCATCTACTACGGCCAGGGAGCGGGCGCCGAACCCACGGCGAGCGCGGTCATCGCCGACCTCGTCGACGTCGCCCGCATGATCACGGTCGATCCCGGCAATCGCGTGCCGTACCTCGCGTTCCAGCCCGATGCGCTGGCCGACGTTCCCATCCTGTCGATCGACGAGGCCCGCAGCGCCAGCTACCTGCGCATCCGGGTGATCGACCAGCCGGGGGTGCTGGCCCGCATCACGGGCCATCTCGCCGATGCCGGCATCTCCATCGACGCCGCCCTGCAGAAGCTCGCCGAGGACGAGGACCAGACCGACGTGATCCTGCTCACCCATGTTTCGGACGAAAGCCGGATCCTCTCCGCCATCGAGGCGATCGAGTCGATGCCGACGGTCCTCGGCGCGGTGGTCCGGATCCGCCGCGAGGAACTCGACTGAAGATGCAATACGTCTCGACCCGTGGCGGCATGCCGCCCGCCGGCTTCACGGAGATCCTGCTGGGGGGCCTCGCGCCCGACGGTGGCCTGGTGGTGCCCGAGCACTACCCGCGCATCGACATGGCCACGCTCGCGCGCTGGCGCGAGCTCGACTACCCGGCCCTCGCGTTCGAGATCCTCTCGCGCTACGTCGACGACATCGACCCGGTGCAGCTGCGCGACATCATCGCGCGCACCTACACGCCCGAGGTCTTCGGCACCCCGGACATCACGCCGGTCGACCGGCTCGAGCCGGGCCTGTTCCTGCTGCGCCTGTCGAACGGCCCGACGCTG
>DAIMFM010000352.1:0-1758 GCA_036724585.1 Burkholderiaceae bacterium
CGCCCGAATCCGCGACACCCGGCCGCAACCCGGCCTCGCCCGCGATGACCGCGGCGACAACCTCCTCGGCGCCATGGCCGGGTCTCCCGCCCTCGCCGGCCGGGCGCTGGTCCTCGTGGACGACGTGATCACCAGTGGCGCGACCATCGGGGAGGCCGAGCGGGCAGCCCGCGCCGCGGGCGGCAGGCTGGTGCTGCGCCTTGCCTTCGCCCGCACGCCCGCGCCGGGGGCGGACTGAGCCCCCAGGCAAGGCGCCAGCCGAGCGGCACGCGAGCCGGCCGTGGCCGGATCCGCTATCGTGCGCCCATGTTCCATGTCGTCCTCGTCGCGCCCGAGATTCCGCCCAATACCGGCAATGTCATCCGGATGTGCGCGAACAGTGGCGCCAGCCTGCACCTGGTGGAGCCGCTCGGCTTCTCGATCGAGGACAGTCGCCTGCGCCGCGCGGGGCTCGACTACCACGAGTTCGCCAGCATCCGGGTGCACCCGGACTGGGCCGCCTACCTCGAGGCGGCGTGCCCGCCGCGACTCTTCGCGCTGTCCACGCGCGGTCGACTCGCTCCCTCCGACTGCCGGTTCGAGCCGGGGGATCACTTCGTGTTCGGCTCGGAGACGCGCGGGCTGCCGGCGGCGATCCTCGCCTCGGTGCCGCCCGGCAATCGCCTGCGCCTGCCGATGCGGCCGGGCAGCCGCAGCCTCAACCTGTCTAACAGCGTGGCGATCGTCGTCTACGAGGCCTGGCGCCAGCACGGCTACGCCGGCGCGGCAAGACCCGGCGGTCCGGACTGATCAGCCGGACAACACCGCGGCGCCCAGAGCGTCGAGCAGGGGCTCGACCGAATCCATGACGAGCAGGTGGTCGATATGCTCGCGCGCGACGAAACCATGGTCGGCCATGGTCTCGATGGCCGCCAGCAGGCAGGCGAAGTAGCCGCCGTGGTCCAGGATGCCGATCGGCTTCCGGTGCAGGCCGATCTGCCGCAGGGTCAGCACCTCGAAGAGTTCGTCCAGGGTCCCCAGGCCGCCCGGCAGCGTGAGGAAGGCGTCGGATACGGCGATCATGCGTTCCTTGCGGATCGCCATCGACTCGACGACCTCGAGCCGCGTGATCTCGTGCTTGCCCTGCTCCTGGCGCAACAGGGCGCGCGGAATGATGCCGACGACCTTGCCGCCGGCCTCGAGCGCCCCGCCGGCGAGCGCGCCCATCAGGCCGACGTCGCCGCCCCCGTAGACGACGGTCCAGCCTCGCCCCGCGATGCGGCGCCCGATGTCCGTGGCGAGCGCCCGGTAGGCGGGCGAGGCGCCATCGCGCGCGCCGCAGAACACGCACACGGCGAGGCCTTCCCGTCCGCTCATGTCTCCTGCGCCCTCGGTTCGCGCGACAGCAGGGCGAGCACCGCCTCGCGCGCGCCGCTGCGCCCGTCGAGTATCGCGACCACCGCCTCGGTGATCGGCAGGTCGAGCCCGTGGCGCCGACCGAGACTGTGCGCGGCACGCGCACACGGAACCCCTTCGGCGACATGGCCCAGGCTCGCGACGATCGCGTCCAGCGGCTCCCCGGCGGCGAGCGCCAGGCCGACGCGGCGGTTGCGCGAGAGATCGCCGGTGCAGGTGAGGACCAGGTCGCCGACGCCGGCAAGGCCCAGGAAGGTGTCGCGACTCGCCCCCAGCGCCTCGCCGAGGCGGGCGACTTCGGCGAGGCCGCGTGTGACCAGGGCGGCGCGGGCGTTGTGCCCGAGTTCGAGGCCGTCGCAGATG
>DAIMFM010000352.1:1784-2116 GCA_036724585.1 Burkholderiaceae bacterium
CCGGCCGCGATCGCGATGATGTTCTTCATCGCTCCGCCGACCTCGACGCCCACGAGGTCGTCGCTGGGATAGCTGCGGGCGGCACCGTGGTGCAGGGCCCGCACCGCGGCCGCGGGCACCGCCGGGTCGGCGGCCGCGGCCACCAGCGCGACGGGCAGCCCGGAGGCGACCTCCTGCGCGAAGCTCGGCCCGGACAGCGCGCCGCAGGGAATGTCCAGGCCCGCCGCCCCGACCACCTGGTGGGGCAGGCGATCGGTGGCGGGCTCGATGCCCTTGCACAGCCAGAGCATGGCGGCCGGCCGGCCGGCGTCGAGATGGCGGGCGACAGCGGC
>DAIMFM010000353.1:0-474 GCA_036724585.1 Burkholderiaceae bacterium
GGCTAAGCTACACCCCGACATGCAAAAGCCCGTCGGGCGACGGACTCAGGCACACCCGGAAAAGTCGCGGCGATCAACGATCGCGCGAAACCGAGTAAGTCGTAAAGTATAGCAGTGCGTCCCGATAGGCGGAAGTGGCCGTGCCGTCACACAGGCGTGCGGCGGCGTCGCGGGCGAGCCCGGCTTCCTTCTCGGCGAGCGTGCGGGCGTAGTCGAGTGCGCCGGTACGCTCGATGGCCGCCAGGATCGGCTCGAAGCTGTCAGTGTGGCCGCGCTCGATCGCCTCGCGCACCAGGCCCCGCTCGGCGGCAGTGCCGTGCGCCATGACATGGATCAGGGGCAGGGTGGCCTTGCCCTCGCGCAGGTCGTCGCCCACGTTCTTGCCGATGTCGCCGGTCACCCCGCTGTAGTCCAGGACGTCGTCGATCAGCTGGAAGGCCGTGCCGAGGTGCCGGCCGTAGGCGGCGGCCGCCT
>DAIMFM010000353.1:484-1183 GCA_036724585.1 Burkholderiaceae bacterium
CGCTTCCTCGGCCGTGGGGGAGGCAGCGGCCAGGATGGCGCCGAGCTGGGCCGCCGCCTCGAACAGGCGCGCCGTCTTGTAGCGGATCACCTGCAGGTAGCGGTCCTCGTCGACCTCGGGGTCGTTGCAGTTGATCAGCTGCAGGACCTCGCCCTCGGCAATGGTGTTGGTGGCGTCGGCCAGGACCGACATCACCTGCATCCTTCCCGTCTCGACCATCATCTGGAAGGCACGGGAATAGAGGAAGTCGCCCACCAGCACGGAGGCCGCGTTGCCGAAGGCGGCATTGGCGGTGTCCCGGCCCCGTCGCAGGGCCGATTCGTCGACGACGTCGTCGTGCAGCAGGGTGGCGGTGTGGATGAACTCCACCACCGCCGCGAGCAGGTGGTGGTCGCGACCCTGGTAGCCGAGCGCCCGGGCGGTGAGCAGGACCATGACCGGCCGCATGCGCTTGCCGCCGGCCCCGATGATGTACTCGGAAATGGTGTTGATGAGCGCGACGTCCGAGCGCAGGCGCGCACGGATCACGGCATCGACGTCGGCGAGATCGCTCGCCAGCACGGGGAACAGTTCGGCTGGTTTCATGCGCGTGGGCATTGTAGCGGCAAGCGCCGGCCCGGCCCGCGGGGCCGTCTGCGGGGCGATCGCCCCATCGGTCGAGGATCTCGCCATCTTGCCCGGCTCCTCGAAGGCGGGTAT
>DAIMFM010000353.1:1193-2106 GCA_036724585.1 Burkholderiaceae bacterium
ATCATAGCGGGTTCGTCACGGTAGCCATTCCTGGCGCCGGTCGAAGGCGTCGCGCCAGGCGTGCGGCGACGGAATTCAAGAGGTTCGAACCATGTACGCGGTCATAAAAACCGGCGGCAAGCAGTATCGCGTCGCTGCCGGCGAAAAACTGAAAATAGAACAGATACCGGCGGACATCGGCGCGGAAATCACGATCGACCAGGTCCTCGCGGTCGGCAGCGGCGACCAGCTCTCGGTCGGCGCGCCCCTCGTGGACGGGGCGACGGTTTCGGCTACGGTGATTGCGCAGGATCGCCACGACAAGATCCGCATCTTCAAGATACGCCGGCGCAAGCACTATCGCAAGACCCAGGGGCATCGCCAGCCCTATACCGAGATCTTCATCGCGAAGATCGCCTCGTCGCTGGGCACGGTGGAAGCCGAAACCGCGGCGCCGGTGCCGTCGGCCACGCGCGCCGCCGGCGACGACCTGACGATCATCGAGGGCATCGGCCCCAAGATCGCCGAGGAAGTACTCGGCGGCGCCGGCATTCGCAGCTTCGCGGAGCTCGCGGCCACGCCCGTGGATCGCCTGCGCGAGCTCCTCTCGGCGGCGGGTTCGCGTTTCGCGACGCACGACCCGGCCACCTGGCCGGAGCAGGCGGCGCTGGCCGCCAAGGGCGACTTCGAGGCGCTCGACAAGCTCAAGGCCGAACTCGACGGCGCCAAGCGCGCCTGAACCAGGAGAAACGGACATGGCACACAAGAAAGGTGGCGGCTCCTCACGCAACGGCCGCGATTCCAACCCGAAGATGCTCGGTGTCAAGGCCTACGGGGGCCAGTCGGTCCCAGCGGGCTCGATCATCGTGCGCCAGCGCGGCACCCGCTTCCATGCCGGCGAGAACGTCGGCCTGGGCAAGGACCACACACTGTA
>DAIMFM010000354.1:0-2092 GCA_036724585.1 Burkholderiaceae bacterium
GGCGGCGGCCATCGCGATGTGGCTGGGCCTCAAGCGCGAGGACATGGTCCGGACCATCCGGAAGGACGACGGCCAGCCCGAGCTGCCCTAGGCGGCGCCCGGCATGGCCGGGTCTGGCCCGATCGCCGCGCCGGCGCGATACTGGTGGCCTTGGCGCGATGCGCCGCCGCCGGGGGGCCGACGATGACGATGCGCAGCACACGCACCGAGAGCGGGGAAGCGCCCGTGGTCTGGGACCTGCCGACCCGCCTCTTCCACTGGCTCCTGGTGTTGCTGCTGGTCGGCTCCTTCCTCGCCGTCAAGGCGGGCGGCAACTGGATCGACTGGCACTTCCGTGCCGGCTACGCGATCCTCGCGCTGATCGTCTTTCGCATCATCTGGGGCTTCGTCGGCGGGCGCTACGCCCGGTTCGGCAGTTTCCTGTTCCGCCCCCGGCAGGTGCTCGCCTACCTGCGCGGCGCCCCGGACGCACACCCCGGCCCGGGCCACAATCCGCTGGGCGCGCTGTCGGTCTTCGCGATGCTGCTGCTCATCGGGGTCCAGGCGGTGCTCGGCCTGTTCGCCAACGACGACATCGCCAGCGAAGGCCCGCTCGCCTCGCTGGTGAGCAAGGACACCAGCGACTTCCTCACCGGGCTGCACCTGCGCCACGAGCCGATCATCCTGGCATTGGTCGCCCTGCATGTCCTGGCGATCGCCTGGTACCGCATCGTGCGCGGTCGAAGACTGGTGCGCCCGATGGTCACCGGGCGCGACCCCCAGGCACCGCCCGGCACGGTTCCGAGCCGCGACGACGCGAGGACACGCCTTGGCGCGCTGGCGATCCTCGCGGGCGTCGCGGTTGCGGTCTGGCTGGTGGTGCGCTGATCCGCCCGGGCGGCGCGCCTACCTCCTGCGGCGGAAGTCGTCGTGGCAGGCCTTGCAGGCCTTGCCGGCGGTGCCGAACGCTCCCTTGAGGGCGGCTTCGTCGCCGGAGGCCGCGACCTTCGACAGCTCGGCGACCGCCTGCTGCATGTTCCGGGCCGCCTCGTCGAACTTGGCGCGCTCCTCCCAGATCTCCGGCCGGGCGCCGGTGTTGTCGCCGTGGGTTCCCTCGACGAATCCGGCGAAGGGCAGGTGCGAGATGGTTTCGACGATCTTCGCGTCCGTGGCAACCGACGGTCCGTAGGGTGCCTCCCCCTTGACCACCGCCCCGATGCGGCTGAAATGCGCGCCCATCAGGGTAAACGCCGATTGCCGATACTTGATCGCGTCTTCGGCCTTGGCGAACTGTGCGGCGGCGGGGACCGCCGTCGTCACGCCGGCGACGGCCACCGCCGCGGCCACGATCCATGAACCGAGCTTCATCATGTGCCTCCACCAATGCATTGTCGGTCGTTGTCATCGACCACCCGGCGCCCCTGGCCCGTGGTGGCCGGCATGTGGCGCGAGTCGCCACGGACGCGAGCCTATCACCACGCCGGCACTTGCGCCCGGCTCGCGCGACAGGACTCTCGCCCGGACATTGGATGCTCTCGGCGGGTAGGCCGTTTCAGTCCGGCGGCTTGCGCCAGTGCCGGGCCCGCGACCCGGCGCTTCCGGCGCCCGGGCTCATGCCGCCGGGCGGGCGGGGCGATCGCCTCAGGCGCGGGCGGCGAGTTCGGCGGCGCGACCGATGTAGGTAGCGGGCGTCAGCGCGCGCAGGCGGGCACGCGCCTCTTCGGGGATCTCGAGCGAATCGACGAAGCGGGCGATCTCGTCGGGGCCGATCGCCTTGCCCCGCGTCAGCTCCTTGAGCTTCTCGTAGGCCTGGGGCACGCCATGCAGGCGCATCACCGTCTGGATGGGCTCGGCGAGCACTTCCCAGGCCGCATCGAGGTCGGCCGCGAGGCGCTCCCGGTCGACCTCGAGCTTGTCGATGCCGCGCAGCGCGCTGTCGTAGCCGAGCAGCGAATAGCCCAGGGCGACGCCGATGTTGCGCAGCACCGTCGAATCGGTGAGGGCGCGCTGCCAGCGCGACACCGGCAGCTTCGCCGACAGGTGGCCCAGCAGCGCGTTGGCCAGCCCGAGGTTGCCTTCGGAGTTCTCGAAGTCGATCGGGATGACCTTGTGC
>DAIMFM010000355.1:0-2085 GCA_036724585.1 Burkholderiaceae bacterium
GAACTCGAAGGGGATGTGCTCGGCGTCCAGTCACGCCGCACCCTGGGTGACAAGCATGCCGAGCGGATGCTCCCGGATGATCCGGTGCAGGACATCGGGGCGGCTCTCGGCGAAGTGCGGGGGCAGGTACATCGATCTAGGATAGCGCGGCTGGACGTTCCCCGCTCCAGGGCGGGCCCGTCACTGCCGCAGCAAGGCCACCAGCGACGCCCCGACGCCCGTGATGCTCTCGCCTGCCACCAGCCCCGCCGCCACCACGATCGCGAAGCGCTCGACCCAACTGCGGGACCACCGCCCCAGCAGCCAGACGAGGATCGCGCCCGCGCCCATGACGAGCGATATCGACGCCGGAACGATGAACGCGAGCCCGAGTGCTGCGGAACTCGGCCACCACCTCAGTCGTTGCACGGGCAGCAGCGCCTCGAACGCGCCGAGCGTGACGCCGGTGACCGCGCCCGCGAGCATGGCCCAGCGGTTGTCGACCGCGATCGCGCCGATTCCCCCGGTCAGCGCCTCCGCGACCGCCTTCCAGGTCGCGACGGCTGGCGCCGGCCATTCCGCGGTGATCAGCATGGCCTGCGGATCCGGGATCAGCAGCTGGTAGGCGAGCACGCCGACCAGGCTGCCCAGCAGGATGCCGAGGCACTGCCCGATCGCCTGGCGCGACGGCGATGCGCCGATCGCATGGCCGACCTTGAGATCGTTCAGCAGGTCGGTGCACTGGCCGGCGGCGCCGCCCGCGGTATTGGCGCTCATCAGGTTGATCGCCACCTGCCCCGGGGCCATCGCGCCGTAGGCGAGCTGCGACAGCTTGCCGATCGCGCCGATCGGAGGAATTCCGGTCGTGCCCACGACTCGTGCCGCGACGATCGCGAGCAGCACGGCCAGCGGCACGGACGACGCGGCGAGCAGCGGGTCGATGCCGAACAGTGCGACCTGCAGGGTGATTACCAGCGTCGCTGCCAGCAGCAGTCCGAGCGCCGGCCAGCCCGGCCACCCGCGCCGCCAAAATGCGGCCTGCGGCAGGCCGCGTGTCGGCGGTTCGCCCTCCGGCGACCCGGCACGGGCTGGCCCGGGCGGTCGACCGGTGGCCGCACGCCGCTCCCGCACCGCCCGCAGGCCGAGCGAAGTGAGCGTCGCACAGACCATCAGGCCGACACCCGGCCACAGCAGCCATTCGACCAGCGCGGCGAACTGCGGCCCGCTGGCGCCGGCCGGAACATCGACCCAGCCTTCGCGCAGCAGCCATGGCGCGATCGCGCCCCAGGCGACCAGCGCGCCGGCCACCAGCGACAGCCCGACACGCAGCCCGACGATCCCGCCGAAGCCGAGCAGGAGCATCGACGGTTCGGCGGTGAACGTCAGTCGTTCGAGCATCGGCGACGGCGCCCATCGCGGCAGGGTCCAGGCGAGATCGGCGAGCTTCACCAGCGATGACAGTATCGCCGCGGCACCGAGTGCCGCGACTCGCCTGCCCGCTTCGGCGCCCTGCCCGTAGATCTCCTGCAATGTCGCCAGCGTGGCCATGCCTTCGGGGAATCGCAGCTCGGTACCGACGACGAAAGACGGCCGCAGGTACCACGCGACCCAGACCCCGAGAAAGCTGACCGAGAACACCCAGGCGACCAGCGCCACGGTGTCGGGCGCGTGCCCGGTGAGCATGGTGTAGGCCGGGATCGGCGCAACCAGCCCGCCGGAGATGATCGATGCCGCCGCCGATGCCGTCGTCTGGTTGATATTGCTTTCGTGCATCGACCAGGCCGGTCGGCCAGGCCGGCGCCCCGGACCGTTCCAGAACGCGAATCCGAGCAGCAGCGCGATGATCGACATGTTGAACGACCAGCCGATCTTCAGCCCCGAATAGACGTTCGACGGCGTCAGGAGCGCGCCCAGCGCCAACCCGGTCAGCAGGGCCCGGAGGCTCAGCTCGCGATTTCGGTTCATCGATGCTTCGGCGACGCGATACTCTGTTGAAAACAAAAGAAATTTAGTCCTCTCGAACCGATCCCGCCCAGTCCGGCTGGTGTCCGCTTCCCCCGCAGCTACCCCGGATTCGGCGAGGCGACCCGGGAGGCTTCTGCGCTA
>DAIMFM010000356.1:0-2039 GCA_036724585.1 Burkholderiaceae bacterium
CATCTCGACCCAGGGCGATTCGGTGCGTCCGGGCAGGAACACGCGTTCGCGCAGGCCGGCCCGCTCGGCCTGGTTCTCGAGTTCCCGGCGTAGCGGTCCCTCGCCCCATATCCAGAGATCGAGGTCCGGATACGCGGCGGCGAGGCGCGTGTACACATCGATGAGCTGGTCGAATTGCTTTTCGGACGACAGCCGCCCCCCGGCCACGAGCCGGCGGCGCAGCCTGCCGCGGCACTCCGTCTTCGTCATCTCCAGCAAGGCGTCGGGAATCGGGTTGGGCACGACATCGATCCGCCGTGCCCGCGGAATGTAGGACCGAAGGCGGGCGGCGACCGATTCGGTCTGGACGGTGATGATGTCCGCAAGCGGGTAGAGCAGGCGACAAGGCAATCGGGTCCGCGCCGAGTAGTCGGTGGCCGCGAGCGGGTCCGTCCTCTCGCAGACGATCAGGGCGACATCCAGCTTCCATGTCGCCAGGGTGGCCGTGATGTTGACGTTGGTCAGGAAGGAGATGACCACGTCGGGCGCCTGCCGGCGCAGCAGGCGTCGGAGGGCGCGCAACCTCGGGCCGTAGCCGAGGAGGGAGCCCCGGCTGTTCTCGACTAGATCGGCAAGGTAGACGAGGCGAACACCATCAGCGAGTGGGTAGTGGCATTCGCCGCGACCCGAGTAGGTGGCCACCAGGGTGACATCGTCGCCGCGCGCGGCCCAGGCATTGCAGAGCGTGGCGGCAACGCGCTCGGCGCCGCCGCTGTGCATCGAACTGACCAGCAGGACGATCTTCACTTGGGCTCGCCCGACAACTTTGGCCGAGCGTGACCTGCGGCTTCCGAAGTGTCGACCTCCTTGTGCCGGGTGAGCTGCGCACCGATGACCGCCCAGACGGCGGGCCAGAGCATGGTGTTCGCGATGTCCTTGATGGCGTTGCGCCAGCGCGGCCGTGCGCCGGCCTGCAGGTCATAGAGCACATCGAGCACTTCGCCGGCAAGGCAGACGGCCAGAACCACGCCGAACGCGATCGCGAAGCGCCGCGGACCGCCGGTGGCAATGGCGGCCACGACGAGGAACAGGAACAGGCCGATGTGCACATGCATCGCATCGGCCGAGAACGGCAGGATCCTGTAGAGCAGGCTCTTCAGCGAGTAGAACGCATCCGGCAACATGGCGCTCGTCATGCAAGGGGTGACCCGGATGTTACCCTCAGGGCGACGAATGCAGGCTCCGCGGAATGCCCCGGGCGGGCAGTCCGTCACGGGCACGTGCGATTGTCCGGCGCGGTCCGCCCTTCAGGCCCGCATCAGTACGGTCCCCACCAGCTTCGCGCCCATGGGCTCGAGCTGGTGCACCAGCTGCGCGAGCGCCCGGGTGAGCGTCTGGTGCTGGCGGGCCACCACGATGTAGCCGCCGGCCTTCGAGGCGATCAGCCCGGCATCGGGCTTGCCGTCGCCGCTGGGGGTGTCCACGATGACGACGTCGAAGGCCTTCTCGAACAGGGCGAGCAGCAGCTCCGCGGTGTGGCCGGCGAGCAGGTCGCTCGCATTCGGTACTTCGGGCCCGCTGGGAATGACGGTCAGGCCGTCGAGGCCGGGCACCTCCTGGAACACGTCGCGCGGGTTGCAGCGGCGCGCGAGCAGGGTCGAGAAGCCGTTGCTGTTGTCCAGGGCGAACATGTCGTGCAGCCGCCCGCCCCACATGTCGCCATCGATCAGCAACGTGAGCTCGCCCATCTGCGCGAAGCTTACCGCGAGGTTGGCGGCGGTGAAGGTCTTGCCCTCGCCATGTCCTTCGGAGATCACCGCCAGGCTGCGCCCGGCGCGCTCGCGCCGCTCGGCGCCGTCGAACCAGCGCGCCTTGACCTGGCTGCGCAGCCGGCGCAGTTCGTCGAGGAACGGATGGTTGACGTCGAAGGCGGCGAAGACCTCGCGCGCGACGACGCTCTCGTCCGGGGCGAGCAGGGGATAGTCGTTGTGGCGGGCGATCGCGGTGCGCAGGTCACGGGCCTTGACCAGGCCGGTGGCCACTGCCGCGTCGCCGATGCG
>DAIMFM010000357.1:0-1864 GCA_036724585.1 Burkholderiaceae bacterium
GCGGCCCGCCTTCGGCGCCGACCCGGCCATGCTCGAGGACGAAGTCGCCCACCGGGTGATGGTCGGGGTTGGGCACCAGCAGCAGGTGGGCGAGGTCCTCGCCGGCGGCCAGGGTGTCGGCCGCGGCGCGCAGCGCGCCGAGGTCGGCGTCGCAGAAGACGTCGCCATTGACGACGATGAAGGGGGCCTCGCCGAGCAGCGGCAGCGCCTGGCGGATGCCGCCCGCGGTCTCGAGCGCGACCGCCTCGGCCGACCATCGGATGCGCACCCCGAAGGCGCTGCCGTCGCCGAGTTCGGCCTCGAGCAGGTGGCCGAGGTGGGCGTGGTTGATCACCAGCTCGCGAAAGCCGGCATCGCGCAGGCGCTCGATGTGCCACACGATCAGCGGCTTGCCACCGGCCTCGAGCAGCGGCTTGGGGCGATGGTCGGTGAGCGGGCGCATGCGCTCGCCGCGGCCGGCGGCGAGGATCATCGCTTTCATCGCGTCGCGCTCAGAACGTGTAGCCGACGCTGACTTCCTCGGGCTCGATGCGGTCGAGCAGCCGGGTCAGCGGTCCGAGCTCGCGCCAGCGCTTGCATGCGCGGCGCAGGTAGTCCATCACCAGCGGCATGTCGGCCAGATAGCCGTCCTTGCCGTCGCGGTGAGAGAGACGGGCGAAGATGCCGAGCACCTTGAGGTGGCGCTGCACGCCCATCCACTCGAAGTCGCGGTGGAAGTCGGCGAACTCGGCGCGCACCGGCAGGCCGAGCTTCCTCGCGGCCTCCCAGTAGCGGATCAGCAGGTCGAGCACGAACTCCTCGTCCCAGCGGATGTAGGCGTCCTTGAACAGCGACACCAGGTCGTAGCTGATCGGCCCATAGACCGCGTCCTGGAAGTCGATCACGCCGGGGTTGGGGCCGGCCCCGGGGCTGGCCTCATCGGCGGGCGCGAGCAGCATCAGGTTGCGCGAATGGAAGTCGCGATGCACGAACACCCTGGGCTCGGCCAGGTTCACCGCGAGGATGCGCTCGAAGGCGTCGTGCAGGGTGGCGGTCTCCTTGTCGTCGAGCGCGATGCCCTTGTGGCGGGCGACGTACCACTCGGGAAACAGCATCAGCTCGCGCAGCAACAGCGCGCGGTCGTAGTCGGGCAGCACGCCGGGCCGGCTCGCGGCCTGGATCGCGACCAGCGTGCCGAGCGCGTCGGCGTAGAGGCCGGCGGCGCGGTAGGCATCGTCCTGCGCGCGCAGCGCCGACAGGTAGGTGGTGCCGCCGAGGTCGGACATGAGCAGGAAGCCCTGCTCGAGATCCTGCGCGAGCACCTCGGGGACGTGGGCGCCGGCCTGGCGGAAGAGGTCGGCCACATGCAGCCAGGGGCGGCAGTCCTCGTTGGCCGGGGGGGCGTCCATGACGATCAGCGAGGGCGCGCCGTCGTCGAAGACGAGGCGGAAGTAGCGGCGGAAGCTGGCGTCGGCCGAGGCCGGGGTGCGCTGGAAGCTGCGCCCGGGCAGGGTTTTGGCGAGCCAGGCGTCGAGCTGGGCAAGGCGGGGCAAGGAGATCTCCGCAGACGTTCGTGTAGAATTCGCGAGTTTATCAACACGGTCGTTCCAGTGGGCGGCCAGCCACTGCCGTGACGGGGAATGCTGTGCCACACAAGGCTTTGAAAACACGGATGCGCGTCCTGCCATGGCTGCTGTGCTGGGCATCGGGCACGGCCTTCGGCGCCGGGCGGGCGCCGCTGGTGGTGTCGCCGGAGCTGGTGCGAGGCGCGCCGGTCCGCCCGGCCGCGCCTCCGCCCGCCGGCGCCGCGCCCGCCGCGCAGCCGGAGGAGGCGAGTCCGGCCGCAGCGGCGAGGGCGGTCGTCCAGGAGGCGGTCGTCCAGGAG
>DAIMFM010000358.1:0-1841 GCA_036724585.1 Burkholderiaceae bacterium
TGGATGGCATCTTCGACTACACGGTGGCGGAGTGGGGCCTGGATCAGGCCGTACGCTATACGCAGGCTCTTGAGGCCGCATGTGCGGATCTCGCCGAAGCGCCGTCGCAAGGTCAGGATTGCGGCTACATCCGGCCAACCTATCGGCGGCGTGCGGTCGAGCATCATTTCATCTACTACCGCATCACGGATTACGGTATTGCAGTAGTCCGCATCCTGCACGAACGGATGTCGCCGTCACTCCATCTGTAGCTTGCGCCAGAAAGCCGTGCGAAGCCGGCTGCTCGTTGGTCAGCCCCGCGCCTCGAGCAGGCGCCGGCCGATCACCTGCGCCTGGATCTCGCCGGCGCCTTCGAAGATGTTCAGGATGCGGGCGTCGCACAGCACCCGGCTGATCTCGTACTCGAGCGCGTAGCCGTTGCCACCGTGGATCTGCAGGGCGCCGTCGGCGTTGGCCCAGGCGACGCGCGCGCCGAGCAGCTTGGCCATGCCGGCTTCCAGGTCGCAGCGCTCGCCGGTGTCCTTGCGCCGTGCCGCGAAGTAGGTGAGCTCGCGGGCGATGACGGTTTCGACGAGCATCATCGCGAACTTGTCGGCAACGCGCGGGAACGACGCGAGGGCCTGGCCGAACTGGCGGCGATCGAGCGCATAGCGCAGGCCGAGGTCGAAGGCGTCCCAGGCCACGCCGAGCGCGCGCGCGGCGGTCTGGATGCGGGCGCTCTCGAAGGTGCGCATCAGCTGGCGGAAGCCATGGCCGGGATCGTCGCCGAGCAGGCCGTCGGCCGGGACCTCGAAGCCGTCGAAGGCGATCTCGTACTCCTTCATGCCGCGATAGCCCAGCACCTCGATCTCGCCGCCGCTCATGCCGGGGGCGGGGAAGGGATCGGCGTCGGTGCCGCGCGGCTTGGGCGCGAGGAACATCGACAGGCCGTCGTGGGACGTGGTTTCCGGATCGGTGCGGGCGAGCAGCGTCATCATGTCGCTGCGCGCGCCGTGGGTCGACCAGGTCTTGGCGCCGTCGATCCGCCAGCCGCCGCCGGGCCGCGCGCTCGCGCGAGTGCGCAGGCTGGCGAGGTCGGAGCCGGTATCGGGTTCGGTGAAGACGGCGCAGGGCAGGATCTCGCCGCTGGCGATGCCGGGCAGCCAGCGCTGCTTCTGCGCCTCGGTACCGGAGCCGGCGATCAGCTCGCCGGCGATCTCGGAGCGGGTGCCGAGCGCGCCGACGGCCAGGAAGCCGCGCGACAGCTCCTCGGAGACGACGCACATGGCGAGCTTGCCCATGCCGAGTCCGCCCCATCGCTCGTCGATGGTGACGCCGAAGGTGCCGAGTTCGGCCATGCCCGCGACCACCTCGTCCGGGATGAGCCGGTTCTCGAGGTGCCAGCGATGGGCGTGGGGCCGCACCTTCTCGCGGGCGAAGCGCCGGAAGGTGTCGCGCACCATGTCCAGGGCATCGTCGCCCAGCGATTCGTCGGGCAGTTGCCCATCGCGCACGAGCCTGGCGAGCGAGGCGCGACGGCTCGCGGTATTGCCGTGGGCGACCAGGCGCTGCACCGCCGGCTCGCGCAGCAGGCGCGCGAGGGCCGCGTCGGCGCCGAGGTCGGCGGGCCGTGCGAATTCGAGCTGGCTCATCGGGATGCCACCCACGATCTGCGCGAGGTATTCGCCGACGCCGATCAGGGCGATGTGGCGCTCGATCTCGCCGAGCCGGCCGCGGGCCGCGAGACGGTCGTACCAGCCGGCGAGCTCGGTGATCGCCTGCACGTAGGTGTCGGTCCAGGCGAGGCCGTGGACGGCGCGCTGGTTGGCATCGATGCGCGCGCCGCGCACCCGGCCACCCTC
>DAIMFM010000359.1:0-1815 GCA_036724585.1 Burkholderiaceae bacterium
CTCGTAGTCGCGGCGGGTGTAGCCGACCTCGTTGCGGGCGAGCGAAGGATGGTGGAGCAGTGGCTTGGCGAGATAGGTCATGGAATCAGCCCACCTTGCGGATCGGGGTGACGTTCGACGGCGACAGCACCTCGGAGATCGCGCCGACGATGAAGCGGGCGGTGATCGGGGTCCCGTCGTAGTGCAGTACCGGCATCAGGGTCGCCGGTGCGACGCCGAGCTCGTTGACCAGCATCGAGCGCATCTGGGCGTCCCGGTTCTGCTCGACCACGAAGACCCGGCTGTGCGAGGCGATGAAGGCCTCGACCTCCTCGCCGAAGGGGAAGGCGCGGATGCGCATGGCATCGACATGGATGTCGTTGGCCTGGAACCAGGCGAGGGCCTCGTCCATGGCGGGCGCGGTCGAGCCGAAATACAGGACGCCGACATCGGTGGGCCTGGCCGCATCGATGCGCACCGCCCTGGGCACGATGCCGCGGGCCGTCTCCCACTTGCGCAGGAGCCGCTCCATGTTGTCCACGTAGACCGGGCCGGCCTCGCTGTAGCGGGCGTAGCGATCCCGCGTGGTGCCCCGGGTGAAGTAGGCGCCCCGCGTGGGATGGGTGCCCGGGTACGTGCGGTACGGAATGCCGTCGCCGTCCTCGTCGAGATAGCGGCCGAAGTCGCGGCCGCTCTCGAGCATCTCGGCCGTCATGATCTTGCCGCGGTCGAGCCCGCCCGAGGGATCCCGGGCGAAGGGCTCGCACAGGCGCTGGTTCATGCCGATGTCGAGGTCGGTCATGACGAACACCGGCGTCTGCAGGCGATCGGCAAGATCGAAGGCGTCGGCCGCCATGTCGAAGCACTCGCGCGGATCCTCGGGAAAGAGGAGTACATGCCGGGTGTCACCGTGCGAGGCGTAGGCGCAGGCGAGCAGGTCCGCCTGCTGCGTGCGCGTCGGCATGCCGGTCGACGGCCCGCCGCGCTGCACGTTGATGATGGTGACCGGGATCTCCGCGAAGTACGCCAGCCCGATGAATTCGGTCATCAGCGAGATGCCGGGGCCCGACGTGGCAGTGAAGGCGCGGGCGCCGTTCCAGCCGGCGCCGAGCACCATCCCGATCGAGGCGAGCTCGTCCTCGGCCTGGACCACGGCGTAGCGCGCCTTGCCGGTGACCGGGTCCTTGCGCAGGCGGCTGGCATGGCGCTCGAAGGCCTCGGCCAGCGACGACGAGGGCGTGATCGGGTACCAGGCGCAGACGGTGGCGCCGCCATAGACGCATCCCAGCGCCGCGGCCGAATTGCCGTCCACGAAGATGCGCTCGCCCACCTTGTCGGCGCGACGCACCGACAGGCCGATCCCGGGCAGGTGGTCACGGGCGTAGTCCCGCCCCATGTGCAGTGCCCGCACGTTGCCCTCGAGCAGGCGTTCCTTGCCCTTGTACTGCTCGGCGAAGAGCCGCTCGATCTCGTCGGGATCGATGCCCAGCAGGGCCGACAGGGCACCCACGTAGATGATGTTCTTGAAGAGCTGGCGCTGGCGCGGCTCGTCATAGGAGCGGTTGACGATCTCGGTGAGCGGCATGCCGATGACGTGCACGTCCTCGCGGAACCGCGCGCGCGGCATCGGACGGGTCGAGTCGTAGAAGACGTAGCCGCCCGCCTCCACCTCGGCCATGTCCTGGTCCCAGGTCTGCGGGTTCATCGGCACCATCAGGTCGACGCCGCCCCGCCGGCCGAGGAAGCCCTCCCCGGAGACCCGGACCTCGTACCAGGTCGGCAGGCCCTGGATGTTGGACGGGAAGATGTTGCGCGGGCTCACCGGCACGCCCCTGC
>DAIMFM010000360.1:0-1810 GCA_036724585.1 Burkholderiaceae bacterium
AGGGCGCCGGGCCGGTCAGCCTCTAGGGGGCGCGCCCACGTCCCTGCGCGCCCGGCGCGGCAGCCGTGCCCGGGCGCCTCGCCTACGCCTTGCGCGCCCGCCCGGCCAGGTGCCCGCGCAGGCGCTGCACGGCCTCCTCGAGCTTTTCCATCGCGGTCGCATATGACAGGCGCAGGTAGCGTCGGGGCTGGTTGACGCCGAAATCGGTCCCGGGGACGAGCGACACGTCGATGGCCTCGAGCAGTTCGGCGCAGAAGGCCTCGCTGTCGTCGGAGAACGGACTGCAGTCGACATAGACGTAGAACGCCCCGTCGGGCTCGACCGGCACCCCGAAGCCGAGTTCGCGCAGCGCCGGCACGATGTAGTCGCGCCGGGCGCGGAAGGATTCGCGCCGCTCGTCGAAGATGGCCTGCGCCTGCGGCGTGAAGCACGCGAGCGCCGCATGCTGGGCGAGCGCCGAGGGGCAGATGAAGAGGTTCTGGGCGAGCTTCTCGAACTCGGGCGCGAGCGCTTCGGGGACCACCAGCCAGCCCAGTCGCCAGCCGGTCATGTTGAAGTACTTGGAGAAGCTGTTGGCGACGATGACGTCGTCGCCGAGCGACAGCGCGCTGTGGACGTCGCCGGAGAAGTCGAGCCCCTGGTAGATCTCGTCGACCAGGGCGAAGCCCCGGCGCTCGCGGACCGCCTCGACGATCGCCCCGAGTTCGTCGAAGGCGATGGTGGTGCCGGTCGGATTGGCCGGGGTCGACAGCAGCACGCCGCGCGCCTGCGCGCCCCAGTGCGCCTCGAGCAGCGAACGACTCATCTGGAAGCGCGTCGCGGGCCCCACCGGCACCAGCACCGGCTCGCCCTCGAAGGCGGCGATGAAGTGCCGGTTGCAGGGGTAGCCCGGATCGGTCAGCAGCACCCTGTCGCCCGGGTCGACCAGCGCGCAGCAGGCCAGCGTGAGTGCTCCCGATGCGCCCGCGGTGACGAGGATGCGTGCCGGTGCGATGTCGAGGCCGAAGCGCTCGGCATACCAGCGCGAGATCGCCGCGCGCAGCGCGGGCGTCCCGTTGGCCGGGGTGTAGCGGCTGTGTCCGGCGCGGGCCGCCGCTTCGAGCGCTTCCACCACCGGGGGCGGGGCGGTGAAATCGGGTTCGCCGATCGAGAGATGGATGACCGGATGGCCCGCGGCCTGCCGGGCAGCCGCGCGGCCGACGAGCTCCATGACCCGGAACGGGGCGATCCGGCGCGTGCGGCGCGCGAGGGACGGATGGGACATTGCAGGGCCTGCGACAATCAAAGCCCGAATTTAACCGATAGCCGATCCACGGCACCCTCGCCGCGACCCGATGCCCAGCGCCGCCAAGTCGCCCGCCGATCCCGCCTGGCTCGCCCGCCGCCTGCGCACGGCGCTGCGCGGTCGCGTCGTCGCGGGCGCGACGCGCTGGCCGCTCGTCGAGCCTGCCGACGAGGCCGACCTGCGGATGGCCACCGAGATCGCGGCGCAGGCCGACGTTCCTGTCTCGGTGCGGGGGGCCGGCCTCGATTCGCCGGGCGCGGCGACGGTCGATGCGCTCGTCCTCGATTGCCGGCGACTCGACAAGGTTCTCGAGTTCGATCCGGCGGCGGGCTGGATCGAGGCGCAGGCCGGCCTGTCGCTGGCAGCGCTCGAGGCCATCGTCGCGCCCCGGGGCTGGCGTCTCGCGCTCGATGCGCCGGGCCGGGATGCCGCCACCCTCGGCGGCCTGCTCGGGGTGGACGCGCCCCTGCGCGCGAACGTGGCGGCGACGATCGGTACGCGCGTCGCCGCGGTCGAGGCGCTGCT
>DAIMFM010000361.1:0-1769 GCA_036724585.1 Burkholderiaceae bacterium
CCGAGGCCGAAACGTTCTGGGCCGACTTCTTGCGGTCTCTCACGCGCCGCGCCTGCGCGAGGCTGGCCTCGGCATGGCGCGCCCGCTCCTCGGCCTCGCGCTGCAGCGCCTCGGCCGCCGCGACGCGCGCGGTCCACTCGTCGCGCTCGCGCGGACCGAGCGGCAGCGGCGCGATCAGCGCCAGCACCCGGTTGTCCTCGAAGCGATCGCCGTCGTGCACCTCGATGCGCATCAGGCGGCCGGCGACCGGCGCCGCGATCGTGAAACGGTCGTGGCTGCGCATCTCGCCGCGCTCGTCGATCGTCACTTCCATCGGACCGCGATCGACCCGCGCCGTCTCGACCGCGATGGGCACGGGTCGAAACACCCACCCCAGCCACGCGAGCGCGCCGAGCACGACTGCCGCGTACAGGATGCGCCGCAACGGGATCTTCATCGCTTCGCTCACTCCCTCGTCTTCAGCACCGCGATCAGGTCGAGGCGGCGGATCCGCCGCGCCACAAGTATCCCCGAGAACACCGCCGCGGCGATCGCGGTCAGCGACGCCCAGGCGTAGGTCTCGCCGGAGATCACCAGGGGCAGGCGGAACATCTCGCGATCGAAGACCGGCACCAGCGCCGCCGCCAGGCCGTGGCCGATCGCCAGCCCGAGCGGGATCGCCGCGGCGACCAGCAGCGCCTGCTCGCCGAGCAGGATCGCGACGACCTCGCGCTCGCGAAAGCCCAGCACGCGCAGGCTGGCCAGCTCGTTGCCGCGCTCCGACAGCGCGATCCGCGCGCTGTTGTAGACCATGCCCGCCACGATGACGCCGGCGAAGGCGACGATGATCCGGCTGAAGATCCGGAAGGCGCGATCGAGCGAGTCCTGCACGGTGCGGCGCAGCGTGTCCTTGACCGCGACCGCCGCCACCGGCGGCAGCCGCTTGAGCGCCGCATAGAGCTGCCCCGCCTGCGCCGGGTCGACGTCGAGATCGACGCCCGAGAGCGGGCGGTCCTCGCGCAGCAATCGCGACAGCGCCGTCCGGTCCATGTAGACCGACAGCCCCAGGTACTCGTCGACGATCGCGGCCACCGGCACCTCGCGCACCGGCCTCGCGCCTTCGAGCACTTCGAGCTCGACCCGGTCGCCGGGCACGACGTCCAGGATCTCGGCGAGCTTGCGCGAGAGCACCAGGCCCTCCGGGGGCAAGTCGACCGGACGCAGCTCGCGGTCGACGAGCCGGCGCAACTCGGCGTTTGCGTCCAGCCCGAGCACCTGCACCTTCTTCGCGCGATGCCCGCTGCGCAGCCAGACCGGCACCGCGCGAAAGCCCTCGGCCCGCACGACGCCGGGCAGGCGCGCGATCTCGTCGCGCGCGGCCGCTGCGCGCGGCTCGTGGAACATCACGCTGACGTCGCCGCGCTGCACGACGTCGAGCTGCACACGCAGCAGGTAGGCGGCCGAGTCGAGGCCGAAGCGCCCCACGACCATGATGCCGACGGCCAGCGCGATCCCCAGGACCGAGAGGGAGGCCTTCCAGGGGTGGCGCGCGAGGTTCCTGAGGATCATCCGCACAGCCGGCGACAGCCACCGGCCGGCCCCGCTGCGCTCGACGAAGCCCTCGCGGAAGGCGGCCGGCGGCTCCGGGCGCATGGCCTCGGCCGTGCCCTGGCCAAACAGCACGTCTTCCACCACCTGGCCGTCCTGCAGCAGGCAGATGACGACATCGGCCTGCGCCACGGCATCGGCGGCGGTGCGAACCGATGGCAGGGATATGCTGACCGGCGCAT
>DAIMFM010000362.1:0-1759 GCA_036724585.1 Burkholderiaceae bacterium
AGGCCGGGGTGGGGTTCGGTCCAGGCGCTTGGCCAGTCGGGGGCATGGTTTCACTCCGTGAATCGCGCGGGCGTCGCAGGTCCGGCTTGCGAGGGAGCCCGAGGGGCGCGGGCGGTTTGACATTGCAGTGGCCGCAACTGTAGCCTTTCGCCGGTTCGCGACGGCGCGTTCGCCCGCGTCGCGCCATATCTGCAGGAAAAGGGATCGAGGGTCGCGGGGCCGTCGCTCCCTGAAAGGAGACGTTTTCTTGATCGCAATGCCCCGTGTATCGGCGGCGCTGGCGCGCGTGGAGCACGCCCTGATGCATGTCTCGGCGCTCGCCATGATCGCGGTCATGCTGGTCGTGGTAGCCGACGTGGTGATGCGCTACTTCTTCTCGCATCCCCTCATCTTCGCCTACGACCTGATCTCGATGTACCTGGTCGTGCTGGTGTTCTTCTTCGCGCTGCCCGGCACCCTGCACCTGCATGGCCATATCGCGATCGACTTCTTCCAGCCCTGGATTCCGCCTCGGCTGCGCTTCGCCGGCGAGGCGATCGGTTATGCGGCGGGCACCGTGGTGCTCGCGCTGATCGCCTGGAAGCTCGGCCAGCGGGCGTGGCTTGCGTATCTCGGCGGGGACGTCACCGCGACGACGATCCCCTGGCCGATCTGGCTCTCGGAGGCGCCCGCCGCGATCGGCAGCGCGCTGATCGCGCTGCGCTGCGCCTATCGCTGCGTCGGCCATGTGCTCTCCATGATCGCCGGCGAGGCGGTGGTGGAGGTCCCGCCGCCCCATGACAAGTCGCTGCCGGCCGAGACCGCCGAATGACCATTGCCGTCGTCATCGGCGTCCTGTTCGCCATGCTGCTCGTCGGCACGCCGGTGGCGATCGCCCTGGCGGTATCGGGTGCGCTCGGCCTCTACATGATCGGCGGCATGCCAATGCTGCTCGGCATCCTCGAGACCACGCCGCTGTCGACGGTGACCTCCTACGAGCTGATCACCATCCCGATGTTCATCCTGATGGCGGAGTTCGTGATCCTCTCGGGCATCGCCGACGACCTGTTCATGGCGGCCGCGGCCTGTATCGGCCGCCTGCGCGGCGGGCTGGCGATGGCCACCGCCATAGCGGGAGCCGGGTTCGGTGCGATCTCCGGTTCGAGCACCGCGGCGGCGGCCACGCTGTCGTCCACCACGATCCCGGCGATGATGCGCCAGGGCTACGAGCCGGGGCTCGCGGCCGGCGTGGTGGCGATCTCGGGCACGCTCGCCATGCTGATCCCGCCATCGATCGCGCTGATCCTCTTCGGGATCATCGCCGACGTGAGCATCGGCGCGCTGCTGATCGGGGGCGTCATCCCGGGCCTGCTCGTCACCCTGACGATCATCCTGACGGTCGCCTTCCTGGTCTGGCGCGACCCCTCGCGTGCCCCGGTCGCCCGCAGCTACAGCTGGAGCGAGAAGTTCACCCGGCTCAAGGTGGTTGCGCCGCTGCTGTTCCTCTTCGCGCTGGTCACCGGCACCATCTACGTCGGCATCGCCACGCCCACGGAAGCCTCGGGGATCGGGGCCTTCGGGGCGATGCTGCTCGCGTGGAGGGCCGGCCGGCTCAAGTACGTGCCGACACGCGATGCGATCCTGCGCGCCTGCGAGGCGAGCTGCATGATCATCTTCATCGTGCTGTGCGCCCACATCTTCGGCTACTTCTTCACCCTCACCCGCCTCACCAACGACCTGGTCGACTACGTCGGTGCGCTCGAGGCCTCGCGCTGGACGA
>DAIMFM010000363.1:0-1747 GCA_036724585.1 Burkholderiaceae bacterium
CGAGAGCACGTAGGTGCCCACCAGGATGCGCCGCTTGACCTCGGCCCCGAAGCCCTCGGCACGGGTGCGCTCGTAGAGCTCGAGCAGGTCGGCGGGATCGGCGCTGCGATGGCCGTAGCGCACCCCGTCGAAGCGCGACAGGTTGCTGGAGGCCTCGGCCGGCGCGATGACGTAGTAGGCGGGAATCGCCAGGCGGGTACGCGCCAGCGACACATCGACGATGACCGCGCCGGCCGCGCGCAGGACGTCGATGGCCGCCTCGATCGCGGCGCGCACATCGGGCGCGAGGCCTTCGCCGAAGTATTCGCTGGGCAGGCCGCTGCGCAGCCCCTCGATGGGCGACCCGATGGCGCGGCCGAAGTCCTCGGCGGGCCGCTCGAGGCTGGTGGCGTCGCGCGCGTCGAAGCCCGCCATGGCCGAGAGCAGGCTGGCGCAGTCGGCCGCGCTGCGGCCCATCGCCCCGGCCTGGTCGAGGCTCGAGGCGTACGCGATCATGCCGTAGCGCGAGACCCGGCCGTAGGTGGGCTTGACGCCGGTGATGCCGCACATCGACGCCGGCTGGCGCACCGAGCCCCCGGTGTCGGTGGCGGTGGCGAGCGGGGCGAGCCCGGCGGCGACCGCGGCGGCCGCCCCGCCCGAGGAGCCCCCGGCGATCGCGGCGGTGTCCCAGGGATTGCGCACCGGCCCGAAATGGCTGTTCTCGTTGCCCGAGCCCATGCCGAACTCGTCGCAGTTGGTCTTGCCCAGGCAGACGGCGCCGGCGGCCTGGAGTCGCTCGACCACCGTCGCGTCGAAGGGGCTGCGATAGTCGGCGAGCATCCGCGAGCCGGCCGTGGTGCGCCAGCCACGGGTGACGAAGACATCCTTGTGGGCGACCGGCACGCCCAGCAGCGGCCCCCGCTCGCCGGCGGCGATGCGCTCGTCGGCGGCACGCGCCTGCGCGAGCGTGGCCTCGGGCTGCACGTCGATGAAGGCGTTGATCCCGCTCGCCTCGATGCGGGCGAGGAAGTGGCGGGCCAGCTCGAGCGCGGAGAACTCCCCGGCGGCGAGTCCGGCGGCGAGCCCGGCGATGCTGCGCCGTTCGATGGCCGCGTCCCGGCTCACTCGATCACCCGGGGCACGAGGTACAGGCCATCGGCCACGGCCGGCGCCACCGCCTGGTAGGCCTCGCGGCGGTCGACCTCGGTGACTTCGTCGGGGCGCAGGCGCATGGCGACTTCCTCGGCATGCGTCATGGGTTCGACGCCGGTCGTATCGACCGCCTGCATCTGCTCGATGAGCGCGAAGATGTCGTTGAGCCGGGCCAGTGTGTGTTCGGCTTCGGGGCCGTCGATCGCGAGGCGCGCGAGATGGGCAATGCGATGGACTTCGTCGAGCGTGAGCGCCATGGCGTGGTGGGCAGCGTGAAAGGGAACGACCAACGGCGCAAGTGCTTGCGCAAACGGCCGCGAACCCGCGAGAATGCGGCCCACGATGGCCCGGTTGTCGGAGAATTATACGGTATCATCGGCCGTTGATTTTTCGTACCGAATCGAACTCCGTCGAACCGAATAGCCTGCCGAATCCAGCTGGGTAGACCTGCGGCAGCGCAAACCGCCTCACCACACACAGGACCGGCATGTTCGGGTTTTTGCGCAAGTACTTTTCCAACGACCTGGCGGTCGACCTGGGCACCGCGAACACGCTGATCTACGTGCGCGGCAAGGGCATCGTCCTCGACGAACCCTCGGTCGTCGCCATCCGCGAG
>DAIMFM010000364.1:0-1668 GCA_036724585.1 Burkholderiaceae bacterium
AAGGTGTGGGCGAAGAGCAGGCGTCCCCAGCCACAATCGACCGCGGCATCCGCGCGACCATGGGCCGAGGCCGGCGCCGCCCGGTCGATGCGCCCTTCGCCCGGTGCGACCGCCACCGGCCGGCCATGGCCCGTGCCCTTGCCGCGCCGGCGCCGTGTCGGGTTCTCCGCCATCAGCCGCCTCCAATGCCGTGCCGCTGCAGCCAGAGCTCCAGCAGGGCCGCCTGCCAGAGCTCCGATCCCTGCAGGGGCGTGATGTGCGCGGCCGGGTCCGAGAAGAGCCGATCGAGGTACTCGGGCCGGAACAGGCCGCGCTCGCGTGCCGCCGGCGCCTCGAGGGCCTCGCGCGCCATCTCGAGGTACGGGCCCTGGAGGTACTTGAGGGCGGGAACGGGGAAATAGCCCTTCTTGCGGTCGATGACCTCGTGGGGCACCAGGCGGCGAGCCACGTCCTTGAGCACGCCCTTGCCGCCGTCGCGCAGCTTGTGCCGCGGCGGGATCCGCGCCGCCAGTTCGACCAGTTCGTGGTCGAGGAAGGGCACCCGCGCCTCGAGGCCCCACGCCATCGTCATGTTGTCGACGCGCTTGACCGGGTCCTCGACGAGCATGACCGTGGAGTCCAGGCGCAACGCCTTGTCGACCCCGCCGGCCGCGCCGGCCTGCGCGAAATGGGCGGCGACGAACTCCAGCGATTCGTCACGCGCCGCGAGCCAGTCGGGCGAGAGCTGCTCGGCGAGGCGCGCATGGCTGCGGTCGAAGAAGACGCGGGCATAGTCGGCGACCGGATCGGCCGAATCGAGCAGGGGCGGATACCAGTGGTAGCCGGCGAAGACCTCGTCGGCGCCCTGCCCCGACTGCACCACCTTCACGTGGCGCGATACCTTCTTCGAGAGCAGGTAGAAGCCGATGTTGTCGTAGGACACCATGGGCTCGGACTGCGCGCCGATCATCGCCGGCAGCGCGCCCAGCAGTTCGCTCGACGGCACCTGGATGCGATGGTGGTCCGTGGCGAAGCGCTCGGCGATCAGGTCCGAATACTGGAACTCGTCGCCATGTTCGCCGTGGGCCGCCTCGAACCCGATCGAGAAGGTCATCAGGTCCTTCTGCCCGCCCTCGGCGAGCAGTGCGACGATGACGCTCGAGTCCACGCCGCCCGAGAGCAGGACGCCGACCGGGACATCGGCCACCTGGCGCCGCTCGACGGCAAGCCGCAGGGACGCCAGCACGGCATCGGCCCATTCGGGCCCGCTGCGCGCCTCGTCGTCCGGTGTGCGCTCGAAGACAGGTGCCCAGTAGCGTGTGTCGTGCTCCGTGCCGTCGGCCTCGAACACGCGCACCGTGGCCGGCGGCAGCTTGCGCACGCCTTCGAGGATGGTGCGCGGCGCGGGCACCACCGAATGGAAGCTCATGTAGTGATGCAGCGCGACCCGGTCGATGCGGGTATCGACGCCGCCGGCCGCCAGCAGCGCCGGCAGCGACGACGCGAAGCGCAGGCGCGAGCCCTGGCGCGAGAGGTAGAGAGGCTTGATGCCGAAGCGATCGCGCGCGAGGGTCAGGCGATTGGAATCCCGCTCGTGGATGGCGAAGGCGAACATCCCGTGCATGCGCTCGACGCAGGCGGGCCCCCAGTGCGCGAAGGCCTTGAGGATGACCTCCGAATCGCCCTCGG
>DAIMFM010000365.1:0-385 GCA_036724585.1 Burkholderiaceae bacterium
CCTGGCCAATATGAGCCACGAGCTGCGCACGCCGCTCAACGCCATCATCGGCTTCTCCGAGATCATGAAGATGGAGATGTTCGGGGAGATCGGCCAGCCGCAGTACCGCGAGTACGCCCACGACATCCACGAGAGCGGCGTGCATCTTCTGGCGATCATCAACGACATCCTCGACCTGTCGAAGATCGAGGCGGGCAAGTTCGAGCTGCATCTGGCCGATCTCGACGCCGAGGAGGTGATCGAATCCTGCCTGCGGCTGATCAAGGAGCGGGCGAAGGCCGGAGGGCTCACCCTGGCCGCCGCCCTGGCGCCCGACCTGCCGCCGCTGCAGGCGGACGAGCGGGCGGTGAAGCAGATCCTGATCAACCTGCTCTCCAACGCCACC
>DAIMFM010000365.1:395-1652 GCA_036724585.1 Burkholderiaceae bacterium
AACGCCACCAAGTTCACCCCGGCCGGCGGCCAGGTCACCGTCGGCGCGCGCACCGACGAGGCGGGCGACTATCTGATCTGGGTCGCCGATACCGGCATCGGCATCGCCGAGAAGGACATGCCGAAGGCGCTGGCGGCGTTCAGCCAGGTCGACAGCGCGCTCAACCGGAAATATGCCGGCACCGGCCTCGGCCTGCCGCTGGTCCGGCTGCTCGCCGAGCTGCACGGCGGCACGATGGCCCTCGAGAGCCAGCTCGGCGTCGGCACGACGGTGACCGTCCGCCTGCCCCAGAAGCGCCGCGCCGCGGCGGCGTAGCCCTCGTCGGCGGACGGACCCTCACCCTTCCCGCGCTACGCGCGGGCCCCTTCCCTCTCCCGCCTTCGCGGGAGAGGGTGCCGAGCGTCAGCGAGGCGGGTGAGGGCCCTTGCCCTACGCCTCCGGCGGGCAGACCATGCGGCCGAGATCCTGGCCGCCGAAAACGTGGATGTGGAGATGCGGCACTTCCTGGCGGCTGTCGGGACCGGCATTGGCGAGGATGCGGTAGCCGCTCTCGACCAGCCCGAGCTTGCGCGCCACCTCGCCCACCGTGCGGAACAGCCCCGCGATCTCCGCCTCGCTCGCCTTGGCCGTGAAGTCCGCCATCGAGACATAGGCGCCCTTCGGGATCACCAGAGCGTGGAGCTTCGCCTGCGGGTTGATGTCGTGGAAGGCGAGGGCGTGCTCGTCCTCGTAAATCCTCTTGCAGGGAATCTCGCCGCGCAGGATGCGGGCGAAGACGTTGTTCGGGTCGTAGGCCATGAGCGCTCCCCGCTTGGGTGTCAGACGTTCTCGCCGCGGGCCTTCTTCTCGGCGATGCCGGAGATGCCCTCGCGCCGCGCCAGCGCGTCCCACACCTCGTCCGGCTTCAGGCCCCGGTCGGCCCACAGCACCAGCAGATGATAGAGGAGATCGGCGCTTTCCGCCGCCAGCTCCTTCTTCTTGCCGCGGATCCCCTCGATCAGCGTCTCGACCGCCTCCTCGCCCAGCTTCTGCGCGATCTTCTCCGTCCCCTTGGCGAACAGCCTGGCGGTGTTGGAGACGGTGGGGTCGGCGCCGCGGCGGCTCTCGATCACCTTGTAGAGGCGGTCGAGAATGCGGGCGTCGAGCATCGTATCGTTCTTGGGCATGGCGAAACGGGGACCTCGGGGACTGGCGCGCCGGGCTCGGCAGCGCGCGGCCAGCTTCCCTATCAGACGCCCGGCGGGCTGTCACGCCCGC
>DAIMFM010000366.1:0-1651 GCA_036724585.1 Burkholderiaceae bacterium
AAAGTGGAAGTAGTCGGCATACATGCCGACGTTCAGGTGCCCCAGGTAGAGCCCCAGCGCGATGCCGGCCGCGGTGCCCACCCCCACCGCGAAGACCGCGAAGCCCAGGTAGAGCAGCCCGACGGTCAGGTCGCGATAGCCGAAGGCCTTCAGCAAGCCGAGCTGCGCGCGCTGCATGCTGACCAGCCGCGCCAGCACCACGTACAGCAGGAAGGCGGCCACCCCGAGGAAGAGGCCCGGGATCCAGGTCGAGGTGATCTCGATCTCGCCGAACTCGTCGGTCAGGATCCGGTGCGAGAGCTGGTCGCGCCGCGCGTAGGCGCTCAGGCCGCCGTAGGGCGCGAGCAAGCGGTCGAGCCGGTCGACGACCTCCTGCTCGATCGCGCCGGCCGCGAGCGACAGCGAGACGTCGTTGAAGGCGCCGTCCATCTGGAACGCCGGGCCCAGGGCCTCGCGGCTCATCCACAGCACGCCGAAACGCCGGTTGTCGGGGAACAGGGAACCGGGGCCGACCTCGTAGACGTACTCGGGCGAGAGCGCGAGCCCGACGACGACCAGCCGCGCCCAGCGGCCGTTGAGCACCGCGCCGATCGAATCGCCGATGCGCAGGCCGTTCGCCCTGGCGAAGGTCTCGCTGGCGATCACTTCGTTGCGGTGGCCGGGCTCGACCCAGCGCCCGGCGCGCAGGGCCAGGTCGTTGAGCATCGGCGCCCGCCGCTCGGGAATCGACACCAGGCGGCCGGTGGCCGGCTCCGCCAGCCCGGGCACGTCGAGCGTGACGTCGGCCACCACCCGCGTGCGCACCTCGGCCACGCCGGGAATCGCGCGGATGCGCGCGACCAGGCCCTCGGGGGCGCGCTTCAGCTGCGCGAAGACGTCGGCGAAGCGATACGCGCGGTAGTAGTCGGACTGGGCGACGAGCAGCGAGTGGTAGGTGCCGCGCATGCCCACGTAGGCGCCGATGCCGCAGGCCACGACCAGCGCGGCGGCCAGCACCTGGCCGCGCAGGTGCCACAGCTCGCGCAGCACGATGCGCACCAGCGGGCTCGGGCTCAGGTTCCGGCCGGCTCCCTGCATCGCCCGCTCACCACGAGATCTCGGCCGGCGAGGCGCGCCGGTCGTTGCGCGTGACCTCCACGATCCGCCCGCTGCTGATCCGGATCACCCGGTCGGCCATCGCGGCGATCGCCGCGTTGTGCGTGATCACCACGGTGATCGTGCCGAGCTCGCGGTTCACCCGCTCGAGCACCTCGAGCACGAGCCTGCCGGTGGGGTAGTCGAGCGCGCCGGTCGGTTCGTCGCACAGCAGCACGTCGGGGCGCTTGGCGACCGCGCGGGCGATCGCGACCCGCTGCTGCTCGCCGCCGGACAGCTGCGCCGGAAAGTGATCGCGCCGCTCCGACAGCCCGACCAGGTCGAGCGCCTTGCCCGGGTCCATCGGGTCGGCGGCGATCTGCGTGACCAGCGCCACGTTCTCCAGGGCGGTCAGGCTCGGGATCAGGTTGTAGAACTGGAAGACGAAGCCGACGTGCTCGCGCCGGAACTCGGTCAGCTGCCCATCGCTGGCCGCGGCGAGATCGTGGTCGCGATAGAAGACCTCGCCGCTGCTCGGACGGTCGAGCCCGCCCAGGATGTTCAGCAGCGTGGACTT
>DAIMFM010000367.1:0-1645 GCA_036724585.1 Burkholderiaceae bacterium
GCATCTGCCGCATGAAGAAGACCCAGACGCCGATCAGCAGCAGCATCGGGAACCATGAGACGAAGATGGAGAACAGCAGCGACTGCTCCTCCTCGGGCTTGGCCTTGACCTCGACGCCGTACTTCATCAGGTCGGAGACCATCCAGAAGTCCGGCGGGGCGTAGCTGACGACCTGCTTCCCGTCGGTGGTGCGGGCCTTGAGCACCCGCCCCTCGATCGAGACGGAGTCGATTCGTCCGTCGCGGGCGTCGGCCATGAATTGCGAATACGGCACGTCGCCGACGCGGCCGGGGTGCGTATCGAACTGTTTGAACACCATGAACAGGACGAACGCCACGACGACCCAGATCGCCGCCTTTGAGAAAAGATTGTTCACGAATCGGCTCCTTGACAAGCCTTGACGATTCTACGCAGATTGGGGTGCGCACGCCAGTTGCAAGCTACACGCAAGTCGTTGATCCATAAAGGGACATTTGCCCGGCTCAGCGCAAGCGCCGGCCCAGCAGGAAGGTTTCGGCCGATTCGTCGCGCGAAGCGGCGGGCTTGCGCGTCGCGACTTCGACGAAAACCCGCTTGAAACCCTCGACGACCTGGCTGTAGCCGCTGCCGTGGAAGCACTTCACCAGCAACGCACCCTCGGGCTTCAGGTGGCGCGCCGCGAAATCGAGGGCCAGTTCGGCCAGGTCGCCCATCCTGGCCGCATCCGCCACGGCGACCCCGCTCAGGTTCGGCGCCATGTCTGAGACGACGAGATCGAGCTTGCCGCCCCCGAGCCTCGCCTCGAGTTCCTCGAGCACCGCCTGTTCGCGGAAGTCGCCGAGCAGGAACTCGACGTCGGCGACCGGCTCCATGGGCAGCATGTCGAGGGCGATGATCCGGCCCTGCAGGCGCCCGCCGGGCGCCGTCAGCCGTTCGCGCAGGACCTGGCACCATGCGCCCGGCGTCGACCCGAGGTCCACGACGTGCATCCCCGGCCGGATCAGCCGGTCCCTGTCGTCGACCAGGCGCAGCTTGTACGCCGCGCGCGAACGATAGCCGTGCTGCTGGGCGAGACGGACGTACGGGTCGTTGACGTGGCGGTCCAGCCATGCCTTGTTGACCTTGCCCTTGCGCTTCTTGCCCATTCGTCCAGCCTACAATATGCCGATGCCCACATCCGTCCCCGCGCCCCCGCCGCTGTCGGCAGCACAACGCCGTGAACTGCGGGCCGCCGCGCACCACCTCGATCCCGTCGTCATGATCGGCGCCGCCGGCCTGTCGCCCGGCGTACTGGCCGAGGCCGACCGCGCGCTCAGCGCCCACGAACTGATCAAGCTGCGGGTGTTCGGGGACGACCGGCAGCAGCGCCGCGAGATCCTTGCCAGCCTTTGCGCCGAGCTCGGCTGCCAGCCGGTGCAGGAGATCGGCAAGCTCCTCGTGGTCTATCGCCAGCGGCCCCCGGAAGCCCCGCGCGAGCATGTGCCCAAGAAGCTCGCCGCCACCGGTGCCACGAAGCCGCGCCCCAAGGCCCGCAAGCCGGCCGGCAAATCCCCTGCACGCCCGGCCACGGGCGCGAAACCGGCCCGCAAGCCGGCCCCCGCCCCGATCCAGCGCCGCGCCGGCGCCGGCCCCGTCGCGGCCGGCGGCAAGCGCGCCAACATCATTT
>DAIMFM010000368.1:0-1536 GCA_036724585.1 Burkholderiaceae bacterium
GGCGCTTGCCAACGGGCCGGACCTGTTGATCGCGGACGAGCCGACCACCGCGCTTGACGTGACCGTCCAGGCCGACATCCTCGACCTGCTCGGCCGCCTGCAGGCCGAGCGCCGCATGACCATGATCCTGATCACGCACGACCTCGGCGTCGCCGCCGGCCGTGCCGACGAGATCGCGGTGATGTATGCCGGCCGCCTCGTCGAGAAGGCGTCGACGCAAGCCGTGTTCCGGCGGCCGCGAATGCCCTATACCGCCGCATTGCTGCGATCGATACCGCGGCTCGACGATCCGCCCCATGCGCCCCTGTACGCGATCCCCGGTCGCCCGCCGGTGGTGTTCGGCGATACCGCGGGCTGCCGCTATGCGCCGCGCTGCGAGCGCGCCGATGCCCGATGCACCATGAGCACGCCACCGATGACGGTCGATGCGCAGGGCCACGGCTATCGCTGCTGGCATCCGCTGGAGGACTCATGAAGCGCGATCCGTCGCACGGCCCCACGCTGAGTGTCGAGGGACTGGTGGTCGAGTACCCCCTCGCGAGCGGCCAGGTATTGCGCGCGGTGGACGACGTCTCCTTCGAAGTGGCGGCGGGCGAGACCCTCGCGTTGGTCGGCGAATCGGGCTGCGGCAAGTCTTCGATCGTGCGCGCGCTGATGCGGCTGTCCCCGTTCAGCCAGGGCGCGGTCCGGATCGGCGGCGTCGATCTCGCGAAGCTGTCGCCAGGCGAGCTCAAGCACCTGCGGCCGCGCTTCCAGATGATCTTCCAGGACCCGATCTCGTCGCTCAACCCGCGGCGGCGGATCCGGGACATCCTCGAGGCGCCGCTGCGCATCAACGGTCGCTTCGATTCCGTCGCATCGGCTCGGCGCATCCGCGAGGTGCTCGAGCTCGTGGGCGTCGACCCCGCCACCGCGCTGGAGCGCTATCCGCACGAGTTCTCCGGGGGGCAGTGTCAGCGGATCTCGATCGCCCGGGCGCTGGTGCTCGAGCCCGACCTGCTGGTCTGCGACGAGCCGGTTTCCGCGCTCGACGTCTCGGTGCGGGCGCAGGTACTCAATGTCCTGAACGACCTGCGCTCACGCCTGGGCCTGAGCATGCTGTTCATCACCCACGACCTGGCGGTGGTGCGCAACGTCGCCGACCGGATCGCGGTGATGTATCTCGGCCGGATCTGCGAGATCGGCGACGCCAGCGAGGTCCTCGGCCATCCGGCGCATCCGTATACCGAATGCCTGCTCAGCGCGGTTCCGGTGGCCGATCCGGATGCCGGCATAGAGCGGGTCGAGCTCACCGGCGAGATCCCCTCCCCGATGGACATCGGCCCGGGATGTCGTTTCCGCTCCCGCTGTCCGGTGGCGCGCGAGTTCTGCGCCAGCGCCGAGCCAGCGCTTCGCGAACTCGACCAGGACCATGCCGTCGCCTGTCACTTTCCCGTCGTGGCCGAGTCCTGATGGCCGCGATCCCTTCCCCGCAGAACGACTAGGAGACACTGGATGAATCCCCGATCTTCGGCACGCCAAATTACCGTGGCCGCC
>DAIMFM010000369.1:0-1520 GCA_036724585.1 Burkholderiaceae bacterium
GGTGGCGGCGCTGGCGATGCCGGTCATGTTGTGGTGCTCGGCGAGCCAGTAGCGGTTGTAGCCCCAGCGGTCGGCGTGCTGGGCGAGATCGCGGCTGTGGGCGAGCGACTCCGCCGGCGTGCTGCCGACGGTGATCGGGGACAGGTCGAGGATCGAGAGCGGGATCATGGGAGGCGGTCGTTGCAAAGGGAGAGGGCCGCATTACGCCACAGTGCGGTGACGATGGCCAGTCCGGGCGATCCGCAATGCGCAGTGCAGCCGCCGCCGTCGGATCACTGCCTCAGCTCGAGAAAAACCGCCGCACGACGTCCTCCGACAGCTCCATGCCGGTCTGGCGGGCGCGCTGCAGCAGCTCCCAGTAGTAGCGGAACGAGGCGCGGTCGTGGAGACGGCCGTTGTACTGGATCGGGCCCCAGTCGCCGTCCTGCGCCGAGCACAGGATCTCGACCGCTTCCTCGACCTCGGAAAAGTCGGGCCGCATCGCGGCGACGATGGGCAGGATCTGGTTGGGGTGGATGCTCCACATGCGCAGGAAGCCGAACTCGCCGCGCGCGCGCTCGGCGTCGGCGCGGATCACGGTGATGTCGCGCAGCTCGGTGGTGACGTTGAGCGAGGGGATGACGCCGATGGCGAGCGCGGCTGCGGCGATGTGGGTCTTGGCGCGCACGATCAGCGGATGCTCGAACTGGCCGGGACTCTTCATCGCCGAGCCGGGAATGGCGCCATGGTGGGCGGAGACGAAGTCCATGAGGCCGAAGTCGAGCGACTCGACGCCGTCGAGCGCGGCGATCTCCCAGGCCTCGCGCAGCGCGCCGTGGGTCTCGATCAACACGTGCACCGGCAGCTGGCGGGTGAGACCGCTGGCGGTCTCGATGCGGCGCAGCGCGGCGATCTGGGTCGCGGCGTCGGCGGCGGAGCAGACCTTGGGCAGGGTGACGAAGGCGAGCCGCTTGCCCGCGCCGCCGATGAGGATCTCGAGGTCGCGCTCCCAGTGCGGGTGGGTGATGTCGTGGATGCGGGTGCCGACGCGGCCGAAGTGGTTGTCGGGGCTGTTGACCATGGCGACGACCATCTGCGCGTGCTCGGTCTCGGCGCCGGCGCGCGCGCCGTCCTCGCAGTCGCAGGTGAGGTCGAAGATCGGCCCCATCACCTGCTGCATCGAGAGCGCCTTGAGCATCATCTTTTCCGAGCCGGCGTAATGGTCGACCGCGGGCAGGGCGGGGAACGGCCTTTCGCCGGCCAACAGGACCTCGTCGGGATGCAGCGCCATCCTGGACTCTCCTCGAAACGCAGTGGGCAAAAAGAAACGGGCCGGGGAATTCTACCCCCGGCCCGCCGCGCCCGGTGCCCCGGGCGAATGCCCGTGGCGGCTTACTTCAGCATGTCGGCGACGGCCGCGCGCTCTTCCTCGAGTTCCTTCAGGGTGGCGTTGATCTTGCCCTGGGAGTATTCGTCGATCTCCAGCCCCTGGATGATCTTGAACTGGCCGTCCTTGCACTCGCAGGGGAAGCCGAACACGA